>CAYHFJ010000195.1:0-6635 GCA_964355885.1 uncultured Flavobacteriales bacterium | reverse complement strand
TCAACATCTGCTCGGGACTTACACCCTATAGTAAAAGAACATGTATGGCGCACAACCAGAGATCCCGTCCCGAAGTTTCGGGGCGGGATTAATTCGACTAAGGCTTTTAGTGCGTGCTTTGCACTTCTAAAAGCCAAGTCTCATTAATAAATGAACTAGTCAAAAGACCTTAATCATTTAAATAACCAACCTCCTATGAAAACAATTTTACTCATTGAGGACAACCAGAACATACTTGAGAACCTCCAGGAATACCTGGAAATAGAAGGTTATCATATACTTGCTGCCAATAGTGGCAAAAAAGGAGTTGAACTCGCCTGTCAGTTTCTCCCGGATTTAATACTATGTGATGTTCTGATGCGGGAGATGGATGGTCATCAGGTTTTGCATTTACTTTTAGAGACAGCCAAAACACATGAGATACCTTTCATCTTCAGCACATCGCTATCTGAGAAAATTGACAGAAACGAATCATTGAAAATGGGAGCCGACGATTATATTGTCAAACCATTCGAAATGGAAACCCTGTTGAAAATGATAAAATATTGGATTGAATCAGGGAGCAACCGGCTAAAGTTTTCAGAATCATGATGCTCCAGGGTATGCTATGAACATCCTGCTCTTCAATAATGCAAAAACAAGAAATTATGTAAGTTTAATTTAAAATTCTGTAACAATTAATGCGTTCAATTTTCAGACCTTTACGTTTATCCACATAATCACATCTATTGAAACTACACATCAAATACATGTTAAGCAACCGTTCGAAAACGGAGGCAAAAGATGAATTTAGAAAGCTGGGACTACATTTCGTCTTTTTTGATTTAGGTGAAGTTGAGATTATGGAAGATATTTCACCGGAACAACGGGAGCAACTAAAAACTGCATTGCTGGGAATCGGGCTTGAGCTTATGGATGATAAAAAAGCCATGCTCATTGAAAAAATTAAAAACACAATCATCGAACTGGTTCATCACACAGAGGAATCAATCAAAACAAATTTTTCCGTTTACTTAAGTCAAAAATTAGATTACGATTACACATATCTTTCCAATATTTTTTCTGAGTTGCAGGGATGTACCATTGAGCATTTTATCATCTCTCATAAAATAGAACGTGTAAAGGAACTCATCACGTACGATGAACTAAACATGACAGAAATCGCATTCAAGATGAACTACAGTAGTGTAGCCCATCTTTCGAATCAATTTAAAAAAGAAACAGGACTCTCACCTTCACATTTCAAGCAGTTGAAAGGTAAGAGAAGGAATGCGATTGAAGAAGTCGGCAATTAAAATGGAAATGATAAAAAATATTCCAATCAATTACCTTCAGAACTTGCCTATAGCCATTTATACGTGCGATAAAGACGGTTACCTCACTTACTATAATAATGCTGCAAAGACTCTGTGGGACCGTGAACCAATAATTGGGAAAGAGCTTTTTCCCGGATCGGGAAAATTACTTCAAAATGATGGCACAATCATCCCGTATAATGAAAGTGCAATGGCAATAACATTGCAGGAAGGCAGGGCAATATATAGTCATGAAATCATTCTGGAGCGGCCCGATGGCACACGGAGAACTATTAAGCCTTACTCCACACCCATTTTTGATACAAACGGCAAGATTTCGGGAGCAATTAATACGCTCGAAGACGTTACCGATAGAAAGAAGGATGAAAAAGAAAAAAAAATACTATCAGATTATTTTCTCAGTTTATTAGAAGCCAGCCGCGATCCATTATTTACGATCAATTCAGAAGGAAAAATAACTGATATGAATGAGGCAACTGTTAAAATAACAGAAGGATTGCGAGAACAAATTACCGGCTCAGACTTTTCAAAATATTTTACTGAACCCGACAAAGCACGTGAAGGCTACGAGGAGGTCTTTTCCAAAGGGTTCGTGGCTGATTATCCGCTCACCATTATGGATGGCAAGTTGACACCGGTTCTTTTCAACGGATCAGTTTATAAAGATGACGTTGGGAATGTTTTAGGGGCAGTAGTTGTTGCAAGGATTATTACAGAGCAAAAAAGATTTGAAAAAGAATTGAAAGAAGCGATGATTCTTTCCGAAAAGGCAACAGAAATTGCTGAGGAATCCAAAAGCAAAGCCGAGGCGTTGACAATAATAGCAGAAGAGGCGCTAAGATCCAAACAGCAGTTCTTGTCCAACATGAGCCATGAAATACGCACACCGATGAATGCCATAATCGGGTTTACAAAAGTGGTATTGAAGACCGATCTCACTGCAAAACAAAAAGAGTATCTTTCCGCAATCAAATTAAGTGGTGATGCTTTGATCGTGCTAATCAATGACATTCTTGATCTTGCAAAAGTAAATGCCGGAAAGATGACTTTCGAGAAGATTCCTTTCAAGATGTCAAATTCCATATCAGCAATGTTGCATTTGTTTGAGCCAAAAATTCAGGAAAAGAATTTAGAATTAATTAAAGTCTATGACAAAAATATTCCCGATGTACTGATTGGTGACCCTGTACGCCTGCATCAAATCATATTAAACCTCGTAAGTAATGCAGTAAAATTTACAAACCAAGGCACAATTACTGTAACTGTTCGTCAGGTGAATGAAGATGATGAAAAATCTACCATTGAATTTTCAGTAGCCGATACAGGCATCGGAATACCTGAAGAAAAAATTTCAAGAATCTTTGAAAACTTTCAACAGGCAAGCAGCGGTACGTCACGATTATATGGAGGTACAGGACTTGGGCTTTCAATTGTCAAACAATTGGTTGAACCACAAGGAGGAACAATCTCAGTAAAAAGCAAGGTCAATGAAGGTTCAGTTTTCAGCTTTTGTTTAAGCTTTCTGAAAACAAAAGCTGAAGCTATTTCAGAAATAGAAATATTGGAACTTGATTCTGAAATAAAGAATATAAAAGTACTGGTAGTTGAAGACATTGCACTCAACCAGTTATTGATGAAAACGCTGCTCGATGAATTCGGATTTGAGCGGGATATTGCTGTCAATGGAAAAATTGCGATAGAAAAACTTCAGGAAAAAACGTATGACATCATCTTGATGGATTTGCAGATGCCGGTAATGAATGGTTTTGAAGCTACTGATTACATCCGGAACATAATGAAATCAAAAATACCGATCATCGCCCTTACAGCAGATGTTACAACAGTTGACCTCGTGAAATGCAAAGCAGTTGGCATGAATGATTACATCGCAAAGCCGGTTGATGAAAGATTGCTATACAGTAAAATAGTCACACTTGTAAAGAAGCCGTTGACTTCGAATACTCCTGAAAAAATTGAGCCCGTCCAAAAGGCTGATCAAAAAATAAAATGCATTGATCTTGACTATTTAAATCATCGTACCAAATCGAATCCTGCACTGATGATGGAAATGATTTCCCTTTACCTGGAACAAACACCTCCGTTAGTTTCGGCAATGAAACAAAGTATCATTGACAAGGACTGGAAATCCCTGCATGCAGCAGTGCACAAAATGATTCCTTCGTTCTCAATAATGGGCATCAGCAACGACTTTGAAAATATGGCCAAAAAAATTCAAGAATATGCAAGCACGCAATTACAAACAGATGCAATTCATGACATGGCTATAAAGATCGAAGATATATGCAGGCAGGCATGCATAGAACTGGAGGAAGAATTAAATTTAATTAAAAATACAAATAAATGAATATTGAAAAAATAAAACTCTTTCTCGTAGATGACGATGCGCTGTTTTTAAAGTCGCTCGAAATTGAATTTCTGGAGCATGGAGATTTTATTATTGAAACATATGCAACAGGCGAACTATGTATAAAGAATTTATCTCACAATCCTGATGTCATCATCCTTGACTACCATCTTGACGGTATTGATAAAAACGCGATGAATGGGATAGATACGCTCGATAAAATCAAAGCATTCAATCAGGATATTCCGGTCGTAATGCTCAGTTCTCAGGATAAAATTGATGTAGCCATAAACTGCATGCACCACCGCGCTTTTGACTACGTAGTGAAAAGCGAAACAGCCTTTGTGCGCCTGCAAAAAATTATCACCACCATATTCAGTTATAAGAAAATGGAGAAGACATTGAAATGGTATATGGAGCGGATGTAGGGGGGACGAAAGTTAGAAGTTAGAAGTTTAGAGTTTGGTACCGTGAATTTTACCGGCCAATCAGGATTCAGGGTACAGGGATGGCAGTTGTTCAACTACAAATATGCAGCGGCATTTTTTTATTAATTATTCGGGCTAAAATAAGATTCTATTTCTCAGGTGGCACGTGCCCCCCATTGCAATAATTCAAAATTGCACTGCTATCTAATTTCAAGTTTCTATTATCAAGATAGAAAAACCGAAAGTGAGAATGATACAACTTAAATTAATAATTGTGTAAATGCAGAGAAAGGCATACCCTCCATCTTTGCCCCCAATTATAATTTAAAATAGTACTTAAAAAAAACAAAATGAAAAAAACAATGCTAGTTATTCTCCTTGCATTAGCCGGAAACTATGGCAAGATGACTGCTCAAACACCTGCAGTAATCATGAGTGATAAAGCCGGTTGGCATAAGATCGGTGAAAGAACGGTTGACTTTGCTAAAGACCGTGATGAAATTATGGTGGTTGGAGCGGATCGTTTCTCATCATTAAAATTTATGGTAACAGGCGCTTCGATTGACCTGATTGACCTTGAAGTTTATTATGAAAGTGGCGACAAACAAGACATCAAAGTTAATTCGCCTATTTGGGCAGGTAAGGAAAGCCGTGTGATTGATTTAAACGGGGGAGAGCGCAGCCTGAAAAAAATTGTCTTTGTATATAAAACGCTAGCCAATCAAAAAGCAGAAAAAGCCCATGTGGAAGTATGGGGGTTGAAAACAAATGAACCCATCGCTTCCACCAGAAACACAATTACAGGAGAAGCACAAACAGCAACCTCAGGCAAGCCTACCGTGGCTAGTGCAACAGTCGTTATCAGTGATAAAACCGGATGGCATAACCTGGGAAACCGTACGGTTGACTTTTCCAAAGACAGGGATGAAATTCTTGTCATGGGAGCTGACCGATTTTCCTCAATCAAGTTCACGGTAACTGGAGCTTCTATTGATCTTCAGGATCTGGAAGTTTATTATGAAAGCGGCGACAAACAGGATATCCAGATTCGCACACCTATTCTGGCGGGCAAAGAAAGCCGTGTAATTGACCTTAAGGGCGGCGAAAGGAGTTTGAAGAAAATTGTATTCATATACAAAACACTTCCAAATCAGAAGGATGTAAAGGCAAGTGTTGAAATTTGGGGACTAAAAACAAACCCGAATTAGTACCTGAATTGTAAATTCAAAGATCTAAAATCCGTCTGGCCTGAGGTTGGACGGATTTTTTAATGATCAACAACGTTGCTATGCTTCAGAAAATCTAAGAACGAAATAAAATAATATGTGAATGATGCAATTAAATATTTCAATTATATAATGCTTAACAGGCGCATATCTTTCACCTTTGTGCAACAATATTCCATTGAGAATAATTTTAAAATTATTATGCAAGACATAAAATAGTGTTATAAAGCAAATGAGTTCAAGGATTCCTCTCTCGTCTAAGCCGAGATCAGAATGACAGTATTACGTATTGAGTTATGGGAGATTCCGGAAGTCCGTTTCAGTCTCAAACCCGTTATCTCCCAGATTAAAACCAAATAATATTAAATGATGATGTGTTACTGTTTAGTGTTCTCAGTAATAGCATGAATAGCAAAGGACCACAAAAAAATAAATCACAGAATAAATACCTATTACCAATGAAAAAAAGCATCCTGATCTGCGTGGTATTATTAATTGCCACAACTTTTATGTTCTCCGGGTGTATGTCAGTCTCATCAAAAGAAAATGTTGCGCGATTGAATGCAATTGAATTAGAATAGGACATGCTTATTTTACTGAAAGCGAATGCAGACATCCGGATGGCAGACCGGAATGTTTTTCAGAACATGGCTGATCTAAAAATTAAACGAAATGACCTGGATCTGGCAGGTCTCCAAGAAAAAATAAAGCTTTGCAGCGAAGATGAAAAAACTGCCTATGCAAATAAGATTGAATTGCTTCTACAAAAAAACAGAGACTTGAAGATCAGAAAAGACGCAAGTACGCAAAGCCAGAACGACTGGGATCTGTTCAAACAAGAATACAACGCCGAACTCGACGAATTAAGCGGTACGCTTAAAGATTTGGCTCAACAAGGCAAATAAACAATGAACACCCGAATATGTGAATCATGTAAATTACTTTATCAATTGTGTAACATTGAATAGGATCATCAAGCCGTCTTTTACAGGCAACAAAAAGACCCATTTACGTTCTAAATCAAAATACCCCATGAAAAATTACCTGATTATTGCAACAGTTGCCACATTACTTTCTGCATGCAACAGGCAGGAGCTTGCTGATTCCAAAAATGCAAATGATTCCCTCATAAGTGTAGTAAGTGAACGTGAGCAGGCATTAAACGAATTCATTTTAGCATTCAATGAAATTGAAAGCAATCTTGATTCTGTGGCAGTGAAACAACACATCATCACCATGAGTGTTGACAATCCCGGTGAATTGAATAAATCACGCAAAGCACGGATCAATGACGAGATTA
>CAYHFJ010000194.1:0-6673 GCA_964355885.1 uncultured Flavobacteriales bacterium | reverse complement strand
GATCATCGAAGAATACTGGAACAAGTAAAATTCAACTAAAAGAAGAATGACAAAGAAACAAATGATAACCTGGCTAAGATAGCATCCTCTTTTTTGGGCTGATTTCTGAACCGCGTCACAAAGAGATGCAAGACCCATCCCGACATGTCGGGCCCAGCCGGCGGTAATTATCTTCATCACCGGAGGACATACCGTTTATCATCTGCGCCCGGCCACGGCAGCTCGGAACGAAGCAAGATATTTGATCTGCGAGGCCTATGCCGGCAACGTTTTGTGTCATACTCCCGAAGGCAAGCGTGTCACGCTGGTGGACCCGGGTTATCTCGATCCGTCCGACCTGGACGTGGAAATTGTATTGCGACAGGAAGGTTGGACTAACTGCCACGATATCCTCGGCAACCAGGAGCTGCCCATTCGCAAGCACGGCATTTCACCGAATACTACAATGGGTACCTTGTGAATTGCGGATTTGATCATAGAATAGAATACTTACTTTATCTTTGTTCTGAAGTGAGAATAGAAACCAAGGCTTTATGACTGCTAACTATCCTTTGGATGACAACGTATTGGTATCGGATTTCCTGAAAGGAAACGTAAAATCGTTCGACTTGTTGCATGAAAAGTACAGCGAAAGATTGTACGGGTTTGCTTTCAAGCTTTTGAAAAACAAGGAAGATGCCCTCGATACGGTTCAAGAATCTTACCTGAGAATCTGGCAAAAGAGGAGGGAATTGGATGCAGACAAATCCTTTAAAGCTTTCTTATTTACTATTTCATACAATATTGTCATGGATCAGCTTAGGAAAAGGCTGAGTGATATTAATTATCTCGAATTTCTTAAAAAGAACTTTCAACTGGAACAGGTTATCAGCGAAAATGAGGCTGACTTTAACATTCTTGAAAAGCAGATTCAGTCGTACATAGGTGAATTACCCCTTCGTCGTCAGGAAATCTATCGTTTAAGCAGGGAAAAAGGTCTCTCAAACAAAGAGATTGCCGAAAGTTTGAATATCTCAGTGAAGACGGTTGAAACCCAAATCAGTCTGGCTGTGAAACTCCTGAAATCAAGAATTGAAGATGGAAGCATTCCCGCAATTCTGTTCTTTGCATTCTTTTTTTAAAAAATTATTTAAACCCTTTCAGGGTTTTTTTCCCCTCAAACGTATTCCTTATAGGATTTCACGATTAGTGAAGTCCAGATTGAAAGTTATTATATTTATTCGTATTGAATTTTATCATTCCAATTAATGAACAACACAAACGATATAGAACCACTTATTGAGGATTTTTTAAGAAATAGTTGTACCCGGCAGGAGTATGAAAAGGTCCTTGAAATCCTTAAAAACCCAGCGTATAATAACGTATTAAAGTTTCTACTGTCTAAGAAATGGAATGAACTTGAGAACAATCCTATTGAATTGTCTGAAGAAGACAAGAAAGATATCAGGCAATCACTTTCGAATATTCATCATGAAATAAAACTTACTGAAGAGCACTGGGAATTCAGATCAAGTTTTAGAAAGATATCACGCATTCTGGTAAATATTGCAGCTACCTTACTTTTACCGGTGCTTTTTTTTAGTATTTGGTATTTTTTCAACACCAGAGAGTACTATCAGTCTACTGATTCATTTATCACCCTAAACACTCCTCCAGGTTCAAAGTTAAGGAGTCAATTGCCTGATGGAACCGTTGTATGGTTAAATTCGGCCAGTACGATCAAATACCCTCAAAACTATACCAAAAGAAACAGGCAGGTTATTCTAACCGGAGAAGCCTATTTTGAAGTTAGTTCAGATAAATTGCATCCATTTTTCGTAAAAACCAAAGATCTCCTTATCGAAGTTACAGGAACAAAATTCAATGTAAATGAATATGACGATGAGAATATCTCTACTGTTGTCCTTGAAAAAGGGATCGTTTCGGTTAAGATTCTGAATCCATCTTCTACTCAGCAATATCAACTTGTTCCGGGTGATAAACTGGAAAGTACCCGCAACAAAGGGTTATTAACAGACCATGGTATTGATGTACAAAAATATGTTTCCTGGATCAACGGCAAACTGATTTTCAGGGACGATCCGCTTGGCGAAATCCTGAAAAAATTGAGCCGCTGGTACAATGTTGAAATTGTTGTAAATGATCCCAAAGGGAAGTTCATTAATTTACCTTTTAATATGACCATTCAGAATGAATCTTTACCACAGATTATGGAATATCTGAAACGGGCCGTGCCAATTACCATCAAGGAAGAAAAACTTGTTTTAAAAGGTGACGGAAATTTTAATAGGCAAAAATACATAATTAACTATAGATTAAATAATTAACCAAAATTCAACATAAACTTAAAATGATGATGCCTATGATATAAAACAATAACAATAACAAAAAAAGGAAGGTGTTCCACCACCTTCCTTGACGATTAAGATTCTCCGAATACATTTATTAACAAAATTGTTGAACCAAAATCATTGCAAATTTATGAAAAAATTGCTAACATTATTTATGAGGGACAGATTTGTCTCTTATAGCCTAAAATGCATAAAAGTTATGAAGATTACCGTACTGCTCAGTATATTAGGAATCTGCCAGGCATTTGCAACTTCAACCTACTCTCAGACAACCAGATTAACCATTGATGCACAAAACGCGAAGTTGAAAGATGTTTTGACAAAAATTGAGGACGAAAGTGAGTTTTATTTCTTATACAGCAGTAAGCTGGTTGATGTTGAGAAAGAAGTAAGCGTCAAAGCTGACAACTTAAAGATTGATGAAATTCTAACATCTGCTTTCAAAGGTTCGGACATTGATTATGCCATCGTTGACAGGCAGATCATCCTAAGCCCAAAGGCTATGATGAAGGATTATATGGAATCAGTTTCCCAGCAGCAAAATAAAGTTTCCGGCAAAGTCACTGACACTTCCGGAGCCACAATCCCCGGTGCATCAGTGGTTGTTAAAGGGACTACTATCGGTGTAGTGACCGATGTAAACGGGAATTTCAATTTAGCCAATGTACCACCAAGTGCAATTTTGATTTTTTCGTTTGTTGGCATGAAAACGCAAGAAGTGCCGTTAAATGGGCTTACCACCCTTAATATCACATTGGCTAATGAGACGGTAGGGCTTGATGAAGTGGTGGTCACCGGTTATGGAACACAGAAAAAAAGTGATGTTACAGGATCTATTGTCTCTGTAAATTCTGCGAAACTGGAAAAAACAATTAATTCAAACCTGACAAAAACATTACAGGGAACAGTTCCCGGTCTGGAGATTACCAATACAAGTTTTAAAGCCGGGGCTGCCCAGACAATAACGATTCGTGGAGAAAATTCTCTTTCTGCCAGTAATGCTCCCTTGATTATTCTGGATGGCATACCTTTCGATGGCAGTTTGAATGACCTTAATCCTGATGATATTGAGTCTGTCAACGTCCTCAAAGATGCATCATCAAGCGCTATTTACGGAGCTCGTTCTGCCAATGGTGTTATTATTATTTCGACCAAACAGGGGAAAGAGGGAAAACTTAAAATTAGTTTTGGCAGCAGTTATGGAGTTGGATCAATTGCCAATAAAATTGACATGCTCAATGGAGATGAGTATATTTCAATGCTTCAGGAATACAAAAGGTATAGAAATTTAACAACCAACTTTGATCCGCTAGCGATATTGATGTCGAATGAAATTCCTAATTATAAGGCTGGTATTACTACGGATTGGATAGATCTGGGTTATAGAAATTCCATGCAGCTAAATAATGAACTCAGTATTTCTGGTGCCAATGAAAAGACATCCTATTATAATTCAATAGGGTATCACAAGGAAAATGGCCTTGCACTTGGCGATCAATATACCCGCGTAACGCTCAGGTCCAACATCAAGCACAGTCCAACCAAATGGCTTGAAATCGGTTCCAATCTTCAATTTTCATACAGTGATTACAGTGGCACCTCACCGGACAGAACAGCTTTGGTTTACTCGAGTCCTTATGGGCAGGTAAAAACCAGTACAGGTGACTGGGAATTATACCCTGTCTATCCGGCGACCTATCTTTACAGTGGATTTGCCAATTTCGATGCAACCAATGATAATCATACTTATGGCGGTATTGTTAATGTATATGGCGTTCTTAAGCTGGCAAAAGGGCTCAGTTACCGGTTAAACCTTGGTTACAACCTTAATAGCAACTACCTGGGAACTTATTATCCAAAGAATACAATGACTGGTAAAAATGCGAACGGAAGTGCTGCAAAAACCAGCTCTTTGGGTACCAGATGGACTTTTGAGAATGTTTTGGATTACAAAACTGTTCTTGGATCTCATACGATTAGTTTTACCGGCCTCTTCAGCAGGGAAGGTACAACATCCGATCTATCAACTCTGACAGGACAGGGTTTTGTTAGCGATGCCACCTTGTACAATTTTATGACGTCGGCATCCATCAAAAATATAAGTTCCAACTATACTGAAAGTTATATAGAATCACTGATGGGACGTCTGAACTATGATTTTGGAAAAAAATACTTTGCAACTTTTACGATACGCAGGGATGGTTTTTCAGGCTTCGGGGCAAATAACAAATATGGGGTCTTTCCTTCAGGTGCTGTTGGCTGGAATATAAGTGAGGAAAACTTCATCAAGAATTCTGCATCAATGGAATTCATGGATCTGCTAAAGCTTCGCTTTTCTTATGGTATCAATGGCAATATGGCTATTCCTCCATACAGAACGCTGGATAGTTTTTCATCCGTTCCTATGATCTTTGGCGACAATTCAACCACAGTCAACGGACTTTTGAATGCTGTCATCGGGAACCCTGATCTCAGGTGGGAAGGAACTGAAGCCATTAATGTCGCTTTGGATTTTGGATTTTTCAAGAACAGGCTTACAGGTACAGTTGATCTCTGGAAAAGCAATTCAAAAGATCTGCTGATGACCCGCTCCGTGCCAGTTATGAATGGTTACACAAGTGTTTGGGATAATATCGGGCAGGTTGCCAATAAAGGTATTGAATTAACCTTAAACTCAATTAACATAACCAAAGGAAACTTTAAGTGGACCTCTTCTTTCAATTTTTCAAAGAACAAGGATGAAATAGTATCACTCAGCAAGGGTGAAACACAAAATATCGCCAACCTATGGTTTGTAGGAGAACCCCTTAAGGTGATTTATAATTACAGACAGGCCGGAGTATGGCAATTAGGCCAGGAAGCTGAAATTGCAGCCGGTCCTCAGAAAGGCGAAAAACCTGGCGCTGCAAGACTGGAAGATGTCAATAAGGATGGTAAATTGGATGCCAGTGATAAGGTGATCCTCGGCTCCAGAACACCATCCTGGAGGGCTGGACTGTCCAATGACTTCAGATATAAAAATTGGTCATTTTATATCTTTATCAATACCGTCCAGGGAATAAAGTATGACAATGGCTTGATTGCCGCGGTACAATATGGCATCGACAAAAATGCCAATTATATTGACGTCCCATTTTGGAGACCCGACAGGCCAAATAACAGATTCACTTCTGTTGGCTACATGAACCTATGGGGTATTCCCTCTCTGGATGACGCCAGTTTTGTCCGCATTAAAGATGCAACTTTATCTTACGATCTATCCTCTATCGGAATCATTAAATCCTGGGGAATAAATAGACTAACGCTCTCTGTTACTGGCAGAAATCTCTACTGTTTCACCAAATGGATTGGTTTTGATCCTGAATCTCCCGTTAGTGGAGTTGGCGGGCTGGGAGTTTATCCAAGTGCACGTGAAATAAGTTTTGGAGTAAAAATTGATTTATAAACGCTTAAAAATTGAATCATGAAATAGCCATGAGGAAATGTTCACACCAACCGAAAATGATTATGTGGCTATTCCATTTGGCCGTTTAAAAACAAAATATAAACAAATGAAAAACTATACATTACATAAGCGAGAAGTGAATTTTATAACAATGGTTATTGCCACACTTATTTTTGTTTTCACATTCTCATGCAAAAATGACTTCCTGGTGGAAAAACCTACATCGTTTCTTGGTCCTGATAATACCTTTAAAACTGCAGATGGTTTTAAAACAGCAGTGGTAGGATTATATGAACTACAAAGGAGGCAGATAGATCAAGAGAATTACGGACTATTTTTTGCCGGAACTGATATTACCCGAACCGGAATGGCATACCCGACTCACCAATATATCGAACAATTAGGGAGTTCCGTTCAACCTTCCGATTTTGGTCCTTTTTGGAACTGGGGTTATCTTTTGGTTGGAAATGCCAACCAGATCCTTAATCAATTAAAAACAGCAACTGTTGTTTGGGCTACACCTGCTGAGAAAACCCAGGTCGAGGCCGAATCCCGCTTTTTAAGGGCCTATGCATACAGGGTAATGACGTATTGTTATGGAGATTTGCCCATAGTTACCGAATTGACCAAACCTTTCAGAAATGATTTTACCCGTCAGCCAGTTGCGGAAGTACAAAGGCTGATCATTAACGATTTGCAGTTTGCAGAAGCAAATTTGCCGGAAATAACAACCACTGATGGCAGACTTGTAAAAGCTGCTGCACAGCATTATCTGGCTGAAACTTATCTTTACTTAAACAAACCTGATTCGGCGGAGATATGGGCAACAAAGGTTACAACTTCATCTAATTACAAGTTAATGACCAGCCGTTTCGGG
>CAYHFJ010000193.1:0-6684 GCA_964355885.1 uncultured Flavobacteriales bacterium | reverse complement strand
TCCGGTAATTTGGGTACCAGATCCATGGCTTCTCTGAAGGTACAGAAGTACTCGTGATGATCAGTGCCTAGAAATTCTGCCACCTCTTTTGCATGATGAGCTTCATTAAAACGTTCATCCTCAAAACCAATCGTAAAAGTTTTAATTTTCTGAGAACTGTTTTTTTGAAGTAATGCAGTCACACATGAACTGTCATAACCTCCACTTAAAAACACACCGACAGGTACGTCGGCTATCATCCGATAAGCCGAAGCAGAGACCAGCAACTTCTCAGTTTCTTCCAATGCAGCATCATAACTTAAATCTAGCTTTTCAAGGTTAAAAGAATCAATAACATCCCAATACTTTTCAATCTTCAGTTCTTTTGTATCGAGATTTAGTTCTATGTGATGACCTGGTTTTACCTTGTGAGTATTTTTAAAAATAGAATAAGGTGCAGGAATATAACCTTGCTGAAAGAACAAGGACAATGCATCCGGATCAATTTCTTTCGTAAATGCAGGGTGTTTATGGAAGGCTTTTAATTCCGAGGCGAATAAAAACAGTCCATCTTTCCAATAATAATATAAGGGCTTCACCCCTGCCCGGTCTCTGATTAGTAACACTTTATTATTTACCGGCCGGTAAATGACGATGGCGAACATGCCGATAAATTTATCAACGCATTTAATTCCCCAGGCTTCGAATGACTTCAGGATCACTTCTGTATCGGACTGACTATTAAACGAGTAGCCTAATTTTATAAGTTCCTCCCGAATTTCCTTAAAATTATAAATCTCACCATTAAAGACAATCCAGTCGCCCGTAATTAGGTTCCGCATAGGCTGGTGGCCGGCAGGAGAAAGGTCGATAATAGACAAGCGCCGAAAACCTAAGCCTATAGAAGTGGAATTTTGGTGAAAAATTTCATAGCCGGAATCGTCCGGGCCTCGATGCACCAGGGAATCGGTCATTGCATGCAAGTCATCTTTAGATGAGCGATCAGAGAAATCAATGAAACCGGCTATTCCACACATAAAGAATGAAGGTTTACAAAGCTAATGAATTTCCGGGCAAGGAATCCTACCGGGAATCAAGAAATTGGTTAAATTCACCGCCGTAAAAGTTATGATTGATTTTATTTTTCCAAAAACTGGTGAACCTTTAACGTTCAAGGATGGGAATCTGGTTACTTCAAGTGGCCGGAAAGTTCCGGTAATTAATAATATTCCACGATTTGTTCCACAGGAAAATTACGCTTCAGCCTTCGGTCTACAGTGGAAAACCTTTAAGCTCACGCAGCTGGACAGTAACAACAAGTCGAACATATCCCGCGAACGTTTGGAACGGTGTCTGGGTCACAGTCTGAATGAATTAAAGGGCAAGTCAATACTTGAAGTCGGATGCGGGGCCGGCAGATTCACCGAGTTACTCGTGAAAAGCGGAGCAGAAGTTCATTCTGTTGATTTGAGTATTGCGGTAGAAACAAACAAAGAAAACATCGGAGATGCAGCAAACTTTAAAATTGCTCAGGCAAGTGTTTATGATCTCCCCTTTCCGGATGACGCATTTGATAAAGTTATTTGTATTGGAGTAATACAACACACACCATCTACTGAAAGAACTATCGAAAGCTTATGGCAAAAAGTTAAACCAGGTGGTACATTAGTAATAGATCATTATAGGTGGAGACTTTCATACTATTCCACTATTAAGCCATTATACAGGCATTATTTAAAAAATCTGGATCCAAAAAAATCTAAACAAAAAGTAGACAATCTGGTTGATTTCTTTTTCCCTCTTCACTGGAAATATAAGAACAATAAATTAATCTGGTGGCTTATTCACCGTATCTCACCACTAATCGAATATATTCATGAATTTCCTGAAATGAGTTATTCTGAACATTTGGAACTAAGCCGGCTGGATAGCTATGATTCCCTTACCGACTATTACAAACATTTAAGAACAGCATCACAAATCCGAACCCGCTTAAAAAAATTAGGCGCCAAAAATATCTGGGTAGAAAAAGGGGGAAATGGTGTTGAAGCAAGAGCAACTAAACTGAATAGGTAAAATGACAAATCTGGATAAGGCAGGTAAGGAATATTGGACTAATTTTTGGAAAAAAACTCCGTTACCTTATCCATTTCAATTTGAATCTGGTAAAATTAATGATTATCCAAACAAGATACTTCATAATATTTTCTCAAGGATTTTAAAAGATAAAAAAGGCAAAGAAATAAAGCTTCTTGAAATTGGTTGTGGAAATTCTGTTCTCCTTCCATATTTCGCTAAAAACTATGGAGTTCATATTTCAGGGTTGGATTATTCAGAATTTGCCTGCAAGCAGTCAGAACGGATTTTAGAACGAGAAGGTATACCTGGTTCAATAGTTCAGGGCAATGCCTTTGAACCTACAGCTGATATGATTGAAAAATTTGATATTGTTTGTTCATTTGGAGTTGTAGAACATTTTGAGGATACTGAAGGAACTATAAAGGCATTTTCTCGATTCGTAAAACCTGGTGGCATGCTTATTACATCCATTCCAAACCTTGTTGGGGCCACAGGACTACTCCAGAAAATTATGAA
Organism: uncultured Flavobacteriales bacterium; assembly: GCA_964355885.1. Classification (GTDB taxonomy): domain Bacteria; phylum Bacteroidota; class Bacteroidia; order AKYH767-A; family 2013-40CM-41-45; genus QQVM01. Next base: position 4,110 of record CAYHFJ010000193.1, on the reverse strand, counting down.
TAAACCTGTTTATGACATTCATGTACCAATGGATAAACATCAACTGGAGAATTCAATCAGAAAAGCCGGTCTGGAACTTTTTTTCAGCGAGTATTTCCTTGCAATAAGCTTTGCAGTCACACTTGAAGGAAGGGATGGTAATCGAATTGCGTTTTTCGGAATTAAAAAATTTATTTTAAAATCTATGAGATATGCTTCGAAAATCATTTGGGCAGTTGAAAATATTACACGACCGCTTCATGCCTCAAAATTATTCTCTGGCGGAATAATAACTGCTGCGATTAAAAAATAATCTAACTTGAAGAAAGGACGACTACTTTATTTTTATATAGGTGAATCAACCTTTGTGAACAAAGACATTGACATTCTCTCAACAGAATATGAAGTTAATTGCTTCAACTTCCGATATCAAAAAAAATGGAAGACACCATTCCAACTTTGCAGACAATTCATTTTCATTCTAAGGCATATTATTTCTTCGAAAGGGATTATTTGCCAATTATCGGGCTACCACTCATTCCTTCCAGTTTTCCTTGGAAGGTTACTTAATATTCCAACCTTAATTATTGCCGGAGGTACAGATTGTCATTCGTTCCCATCAATTGGTTATGGAAATTTTCAAAAACGAATACTTAAGATTTTTACTAAATGGTCTTTTGAAAATTGTTCTCATATTGCTCCGAAACATGAAAGTTTGATCTTATGTGATTATAGTTATGATCAACATGACTTCTCTAAACAAGGCATCAGGTATTTTATTAACGACTTTAATAAAGAATACACAGTAATTGCAAATGGTTACAATGATCAAATTTTTAAAAAAATATGTTCAAAGAAGAAAAATCATTTTCTTACTGTTTCAGGAAATCTTAATGCTGAATATCAACAAGAATTGAAGGGGATTGATCTGATACTTTTCGTTGCTAAGGACTTTCCTGATTGTACTTTCACTATTATCGGAGTTTCTGATATTAGTAAATTTCATAATATCTCCAATAATATCAAATTAGTACCACCTTTAAAAAATGATGAGTTGGTTAAATACTACAGCGAAAGTGAATATTATCTGCAGCTTAGCATGGCCGAAGGATTTCCGAACTCTTTGTGTGAGGCAATGCTATGTGAATGTATTCCGATAGGATCAAATGTGTTTTCAATCCCGGAGATTATTTCTGACACAGGTTATATCCTGATGCATAGAGATCTTGACGAACTTAAAAACCTGATTCAACTCGTTATACAATCTGACAACTCCGATAAGGGACAGAAGGCCCGGGCAAGAATTTCAAAAAATTATCCCGTTTTGAAAAGACGAAAATTATTGTTGGATCTCATGAATAAAATAACCTCAATTTTAAAAGCATAAAAAAGCCAGCTGTACACTACTTTTTATTCTTATATATTACTTCAATACAGTGACAGCTCCGTGTTTATAATCCATATCTCCTTTTAAAATCCAGGCATATACTCCTTCCGGGACAACACCACCATTGAAAGTGCCATCCCATGAATGATTCAAATCAAACGTTTCAAAGATCATTTCACCCCATCGATTATAGATCATAAGGTGATAGCTATCACAAAAATTAAAATCAATCACTTCAAAAAGTTCATTTAGCCCATCCCCGTTTGGTGTGAAGCAATTCGGAATGTGCAAGCCGGGCTCGGGTTCAAAAGTTATTTCTAAGCTCCTTTCGAGAGTATCTGCACAAGCAGTTTCGTTATTTGTAATAAATATAACCTGATAATTGTTTGCACTAGTATAGGAATGGTCGATGATGGTCGATGATGATGTGACACCGTCACCGAAATTCCATAAAACAGATGATGTACTTTCTGATAAACTTGAAAACAATACTGTGCCTGAACAAGTATCATAAACAGTCTCAAATGCGGCTGACGCAAACACAACTAGATTAATTGTTCTATTAATAGAGTCAGAACATCCAGAGCTATTGGTTCCAGTTAATTTTATATTATATTCATCTGGAAGCGCAAATGTGTGGAGAGCAGATTCTGAAAAATCCGTAAATCCATCACCAAAGTCCCAAATATAATTTGCTGCGCTATCGCTGATATTTTGAAATTCTGCTTGTAGGCTACAATCAAGTTTACTAATAAAATCGACTATCGGTAAGGGCTGAATAGTTACTTGTTGGGTGATTGAATCAGGGCATCCTGTCGGATCAGCAATCAGTCGTACTGAGTAGGTACCTGGACTCGCATAGTTGTGTCTGGGCCAGGTAATGTCAGAAGTTGTTCCATCTCCAAAATCCCAGTGATAAGATCTACCATACGATGATGAATTCTGAAAAGTCACTTCCGATGTACAAAAGGGAGGATTAAAAAAGAATGAGGCTATAGGATCTTCAAAAACGATAATATACTGAGAAATTGAATCAACACAATTGTTTTGATCAGTTATGAAGAGCTTGGCCAGGTAATTCCCAGCCGCTAAATAAGTATGGCTTGGATTGTTAGAATTCGAAAATATGCCGTCTCCAAAATCCCAAGCATAAGTAACCACTGAACCAACACTATTGTCAAGAAAATTATATGATAAATCGCAAGCCGGATAAATGTTAAAATTTGCTATCGAAGGAACATTAACAGAAATCGGTTGAATTGTTGTATCAGGGCATTGATGCGGATTAGCTATCATCATAATATTATAGTTACCACTGGAATTGTAAGAATGAACCGGATTTAACACGGTGGATGTATTTCCATCATCAAAATTCCACAAGAAGGAAGTAGCATTCAAAGAATTATTTTGAAATGCAATATCAAGAGAGCATTGAGATGCAGCAAAACTAAAGGATGCGAGTGGAGCTGCAGTGATCATTATCTGCTTCTGTATCGTATCACTGCACCCGAATGCATTAGTCACAATAAGTGAAACGGTGTACGTGCCACTTGCATTATAGGTGTGAACCGGAGCATGTCCAAAGTCCGTCCCGGCATCGCCAAAGTCCCAATTATATGAGGTTGCCCCATTACTATTATCATAAAAATTGACCAAGAGACCACAATTGCTACTATCTGAGAATAATGCACTAGGTGGATCATTCACGGTGATTGCGATAGAAAATGTATCCGGCAATGCACAAATTGATGAAGCTATTAATTGGATATAATAAATTCCTGCAACTGAAAATGCATGTGTTGGATCCTGCAAGGTACTACTGGAACCGTCACCAAAATCCCAAAGAAAAAACGAAGCATTTAGTGAGGAATTGTTAAATTGGATTAACCCATGAGTACAAACTGAAATTGCCGAATTAAAGTTGGCTGAGACAATCAAAACTGAGGGTACAAGAGCCAGAACAAAAAGATCTCTGGCTCCATTGTAACTATTGTCATAAGCTCCGGGGGAAACAGGGAAATTAGAGGACCGAGTCTCTCCTGCAACAAAAACGGTGTCATTTAATACAGTTATATTATACCCAAGATCGTTCGATGTGCCTCCAATGTATGTTGAAAAAAGAAGTTGGTCGCAATTTGGACTTAACTTTATTATGAATGCATCCTTAGCACCATTATATGTGCTATCATAAGTGCAGAGAGTAAGTGGAAAATTGTCTTGACAAAATCCTGTAACATAAACTTCTCCATTCGTTTGAACAAATACTCCATAAGCTTCATCATCACCTGTTCCACCTACGTAAGTAGAGTAAATTAAAGCAGTCCCTGATGAGTTTATCTTGGTAACAAAAACATCCTGCGAACCACCTGCATAGGCAGTTTGAAACGCTCCAGCGGTAGTTGGAAATCCGCTTGAAGCAAAGCCTGCAACAATTGCCTCTCCATTGCTATTCACTTGCAATGCATTCCATATCATATCCGTTCCGTTTGTTCCAAGATATGTGGAATACAATGGGGCACTCAATGTTGTATTAAATTTTGCAACAAATGCATCCCAATTGCCACCATTGAAAGTCACATCGAAGGATCCAGGTACTGTTGGCATACCACCACCATTTTGAAATCCTGCAATATATACCAGATTATTCTGGTCAACTTTGATGGCAATGGGAACATCCTCTCTATTTCCGCCGAACATGGTAGAATAGTAGACTGTAGTTAAGGTAGGGTCAAGTTTAACAATCC
>CAYHFJ010000192.1:0-6709 GCA_964355885.1 uncultured Flavobacteriales bacterium | reverse complement strand
AATCCGTTTCCGATTTTTTAATTCAAAATGGCGTGGATAAATCGCGCTTAAGCTCGAAAGGTTTTGGAGCTGCGAAACCTGTTGCAGATAATTCTACGTCTCAAGGCAGAATGAAGAATCGAAGAACGGAGTTTGTGATTTTGTCGAAGTGAGGAGTTAGTCGCGAGGCTTCGCGATTAGACTTTAGACTTTAGATTAGATGTTTAGATTGGTTTGATTATGGATCCCGCAGTTCTTCTGCGAGACAAGTGTTGGTCCTGCTTGAAGCAGGCAGGCGCGAGGCTTCGTGATTGGGTATTGTAAACATGAAGCTGCTAGTTTCAGCTAGAAGAAGCGTAATAGAGACATTCGTTACATTATCAAAGGGCTGAATAGATTAAGGTAGCACCAACAAAACAATCGTTCTGGAAATTTCCAGAACGATTGTTTTGCTTTCGAGTTACTTCTGAATTTTGTCAATCATTGTTTTATAATCGTATTTCTATACATCTTCCTATCACCCGTCAAAATAAAAACCGTGTAATTTCCTTTCGCTAACGACTGCGTATTTAAGATGATTTCTTTGTTTACTAATACGTCCATTACTTTTCTTCCAGCACCATCGTAAAGAAATAGTCGACCGAGAACTCCGGCTACCGGAAGTACGGTCAATAGTTCTGTGAATGGATTCGGGAATACACTGATGCCGGATAATTCTTCTATTTCAGTGATATCAACCGTGCCGTTAACAGTTAAGGTATTCACATAATTCGTATGACTCCACCTTCCTCGGCTATCCATGCTTCTTTCAAATAGAATATGTGTTGATCCATTCAGGAAAGACAGTGGAACAGAGTCAATAAATAATCCGTTAGTAATATCCGTAGAAGGCACACCAAGAATAGAGTCAATACCATTCCCAAATCCAGGGTCGATATCCCAGAAATATTCCAACTTAACAATTTCTCCATGCGAACTGTCTGCAATGTTTACAGGGTAGAAATTTGTATGACTCCATTTGTTATTCGCATCCTTACTTCTGATACCAAAAGTGTGAATTCCAATAGCAAGGTTTGTAGGAATAATGAAATTAAATTGTACATCGGATTGCGAAGCAAATCCAGTAACAGGCGTTGCGTTGTCAAAGCCGGGGTCGTTATCAATCCAATATTCTACTTTTACAATGTTTGTTTGCGCTTGTGCCATTGACACAAGAAACAGCAATAAAATAGTTAGCTTTCTCATGACTTTAGTTATTGCTTCGTGTTTTAATAGTTACTTGAATAGTATCTCCTCGAATAATATTTGGTGTTGCATTTAATTGGTAAATGGCAGGAATTTCAGGAATACCACTTAATTTATATTCAGTTCCTGTCGCACCTCCATAAATGCCCATTTGATAACCGAAAGAACCGTTGCTTAAGCAAGGAGTACAAAGTGAGTTAATTTGTAAATCTCCATCTGTGCTACCTCCAGTTTGGAATAAATTTGCGGCAGGAAATGAAAATGTATTCGAGTTAGGTGTTGGTAAAAAAGCAGGTGCAGCATAAGTGAATACATTGTTGTGTACGTTGTTTGTATCATTACTATTTGCAACCATATTTCCGCTTTTAATGATACTAATTAAATTCCGTAAAGAGAATCTGGTCCAATTCAGGTCACAGAATAGCTTAGAATTATTCACTGACAACTCATTTATTAATGTTTAAAAATTCATGTTTGGAATATATTTGTTACAACTTACAACAAAAATGGTAATTGTTAATGAAAAGTGGTTAGTTTTACATTAGAATGTAAAAAGTCTGTACTAAAACTAAATGATTCTATTTTATTCATCGACAACTCTTATTTCAAATTTCAATCGCAGTTTTTTAGCAGTGATATTGCTTTTGCTCTTTTGCTTTTCGGGCAATTCTGGATTCACTCAATGTACAGGAGGAGCTCCCCTATTGCCCTGTAATGGTGTTGGTTCAATCTTTCCCAACCTTGATTTTTGTGTATTTCCTCAAACCAGGTGCTTTAATGATTCTATTAAAGTAGTAAACCTAAGTACTACTAGTGGCGGAGCATCAATAGACTCCATTTCCATTTGTTGTGCTGCTGCAACACCTTCTGTACAGAATTTTAATTCAAACTATAATAATTGTGTTGGCTTTAAACTAAACCTTAATCCCAGCGGATGTGTTTGTCCACTAGGATATACAGAAGTTGAAGTTAATCTGGAATTATATCAATTTTGTAATGGTGCCTATCGTTTGGTTGGTAAAGATGATTACACATATTACGTTTATTCAGAGCCTCGTCCGGAATTCACTATACATTCCAACGATACACTGTGTTTTGACAAGCAACCCTTCAATTTCCAATTGGATTGCAATTGTGCCGCGTTAAACACTACTTACTTTTGGGATTTTGGAGATCCGAATATTTTATCTGACACTTCTAATATCATTAATCCTTCTTATACTTATGCTCAAAGCGGAATATATTTAGTCACATGTACTGCGACAAATCCCTGCGGAACAAGAACCTTTCAAGACAGTGTTTATGTAGGTGATATCCCTACACCTGCTATTATAGCCAATCCCTTTACCTTTTGCATTGGCCAACAATCCACATTGGATGCAGGAAGCGGATATGCTTCTTATCTTTGGTCAACAGGAGCGACTACCGCTACAATTACAACCTCTATTGCCGGAAATTATACGGTAACAGTAACAAATTCCTTTGGTTGTGCTGCGGTTACTGATACCACTATTTTTTCTTTTCCTGCCCCCCTCCTCAACCCCCTCTCCTCCTACACCACCGCCTGCGACTCTATCGTGATCAACTGGCTGTCGGCGTTTCAGATTGATGCGACTGAAGATCATTTGTGGTCCATCACTTCGCTCCCCGGCGGTGCCGTGATCTATAGTAACAATACCGATAACCCTCCGAATTTTACTATCAATACACCAGGGACATATCTGATTACCGCGTCTTCACTGAATATTTGCGATACAGTAAGCATCAATGATACGCTCAGTGTCCTAGGCCCGACTTCTATTAATCCTGTGCTGAGTTCGCTGAGCAACTGCGCTCCTGATTCGGCAGTGGTGACGAATCTTAACGCCGCAAATCTGGGATCCGTGAACTGGACCACCTCCGTGCTTTCCGGCTCAGGAACGATCAGTCCGCCTAGCACGTCTTTAACTCAACCTGTTTTCCAAATCAGTGCCGCAGGAAGCTATATTATTACGGCACAGGCAAACGGCTGTTGTTCAGGAGCACCAGCTGCTTGTTTTTTTACGGACACCCTTTCCTTCAATCAACTGCCGGTATTGCTTCAAGCCACACCCTACAACGATACTTGTGGAGGAATAACCATCAACTGGCTACAAGCGTTTTCGATCTCCAGCTATGATTCAGTTCGGTGGAAGGTGGATTCTGTTTCGTCAGGCACTGCGGTAAATATTTTTTCTGAGAATAGTGCCAATCCTGCAAATCAGACCTTATCCACTCCCGGTCAATACATCGTATCCGTTACACTTTACAATCTATGCACCAACGCAGCCGGACTCGTTTACCGCGATACTTTCTCTATTCTCCTACCCACCACCGTTAGTACTTCTTATGTTACTTCCGGAACGATCTGCCTGCCAGATTCTATTGTTGCTATCAATACGGCAATTACCAACGGCACCTCGTTTGGCTGGACTGCCGTCGCTTTAGGAGGAGGGGTGATCAGTCCGCTTTCGAGTCTTGCATTGAATCCTGTTTTTCTGCCTGCCAGCCCCGATAACTATGTCATTACGCTGGAAGCTACCGGCTGTTGTACAGATCCTGCCAGCAATTGTATCCGCCGCGACACGTTCTTCGTCAGTCAACCGCCACAGCTCACTCAAACCCTCACCATCACCGATCGCTGTGATACACTGGAAGCTTTCAATTTTAATTTCGGTGATTATTTTACATTAATCACCGGCAGTTGGGATAGTGCCTTTCAGTGGGTGATTACTGATGTCGGCACTGGTGCTGTAGTTGGACAGTCTTCGCTGGGAGTACTCCCCGTTTTTACCATTAATAATTATGGAACGTATGATTACACAGCTCAGGCCTCCAACCGTTGCGATACTATAACGTTTACCGGAACTTTTGCGAACAACCCTCCTCCTGCATTACTACTGAACCCTGATATGGTCATTTGCAAGTATGATCCGACGGTACAATTTACAGGCAATCCCGGCGGGGGTACGTGGACGGTAGATGGCATTGTTCTCCCCATAGGGCAGTTTGCAACGGATACGGTTAGCCGTACAACTTATTACGCCGTTTACACATTTGGAACAGGCAGTTGTATCATTCGCGACTCGGTGAAGTTGGTGATTTCGGGAGGAGAAGTCAATGCGGGGCCCGACCTCACTTACTGTGACAATGTAGTTGCGGATACCTTAATCGCGCTTTCTCCAGGCTTGAATGGCAGCTGGAGCGGACCGGGTATCAGCGATCCACTAGTAGGTAGCATCCTTATCAATACCATAGTAACCAGTCTGGCAACTATTATCTATACCGCTATTGATTCTATCTGCTCAGTAAACGATACCCTGCTCATCACACTGGCGATTTCTCCTACTACCGCCCCGTTATGGCCCGGGGACACGCTCTGTCGCATGGTGCCCTATACCTTCATCAATCCTGACAGTCCCGCGGATGCCACCTGGGACTTCGGTGATACAACGCCGTTAGTAATGGGAGATACCGTACAACATTTTTTTCAGAATATTGGCACTTTTTGGGTAACCGCTACCATAGCAAATGCCGCCGGTTGCACTACAAAATTTGATGACACTATAACGGTTACGGATATCCCACTTTCCCTCTTCACTATAAATGCAGATACTCTTTGTGGAAGCGACAGTATTCTGGTCTTAAACAGCAATCCCGACAATGTCTATACTACTTATTCCTGGACTGCAAATACAATCGCCATTGGGAATGTATATGAGCCTGGATGGTATTTATACACCGTTCCAACGGATACTATTGCCACCATCACCATAGAACAAACATCCACTAACGGTTGTGGTACCACAACATTCAGCGACACCTATGTCCTCTACCCACTTCCTATAGCCGGTTTTGATGTTGATCAGCCTTCAGGATGCTCTCCCGATACCGTTCTCTTCAGTAATGTTTCAACGGGGAACCCGGAGATATATGCATGGTACATCAATGGCGTATTCATCACCAATGATTCTCTTCTCGCACCGCAGATCTTTCTGGCCGACAGTACCGATTCGATTTATGTCATCACTTTAATCGTCAGCAACCGTTGCGGAACAGATTCCATCACACGCACGGTGACCGTACATCCTCCTGCGGCATTTCCTTTTTTCAACATCGATTATACCTACGGTTGTGCTCCATTGACAGTAACGCTCACGAGCTCCGTTCCCTCCGGCAGTATTGTCAGCTGGAATTTTGGAGATACGAATCTCGGCGTTGGAGACACCATCACGCATACCTACACACAGCCCGGAATATATTATCTCTGGCAGATCGTTACCAATTGTGGAACAGATTCAATCTTTAAGCAAATAACTGTTTACAACACGCCAATTGTTGGATTTACAGTAGGAAACCCACGATGCAGTAACCACCCCGTTGAATTCTTTAATGCCTCGCCCGGTTTGATTGGAAATGTTTGGGATTTCGGAGATGGCAGTCCGAGAGATTCCTCACAAACGAACCCAACACATTTCTATTCGACGCCTGGCACCTATACTGCAACACTGATTGGTACCGGAGTTGCTACAGCACCCGGAGTAGCCTGCATAGATTCCTCAAAGGTCACTTTTCAGGTCCATGATATACCAACAGCGGATTTACAGGTAAGTTCCAATTCAGGCTGCTTCCCCTTCACTGTGGACCTTATAGCAATCAACAACTCACAAAACGCCATACGGTACGACTGGTTCTTCGGAAACGGAGATACCCTGAGAGGAAATTTGTTTACCAATTACACGTATCAAAATCCTGGCACCTATCCATTAACGTTAGTCGCCATCGACAACAACAACTGCACCGACACCACCACGTTTAACAGTATCATTGTACATCCCGAGCAACAGCCGGTGGCAGCTTTTATTCCTGATCCGATAAAAGGGACCATTCTCGATCCGGTCATTAATTTTATAAATCAGAGTGCGTTTTCATCTTCCTACCTCTGGAATTTCGGTGATGGAACGTTTACCTCCTTAACTGCTCCATTTCATGAGTACACCACTCCTGGTTCCTATACAGTAACTTTGATTGCCGGAAATAATTACGACTGTAACGATACGGCTATCCGAACTATCAAAATATACACATTATTTAAATTTTATATTCCCAATGCTTTTACTCCTGGTGGAAAAAACCCTGTTTTCAAGCCAGAGATGGAATTCTATGATCCGGATAGTTATCAGTTTTCTGTGTTTAACCGATGGGGAGCAAAAGTCTTTAGTACCCGCGATCCATTACAAGGCTGGAACGGTGAAGTAAATGGCAAAGCAGCTCAAGAGGGCGTTTATATTTATGAAATACGGGTAAATCCGTTGGCTACTGATTTAAAGCCAGAGGATGAAAAAGATGACCCGAAAAGAGGAGTGTTTACGCTTTTAAGGTAAGTTGGAAAATTTCTATCAATGAAAGAGAATAATACCAAATCCAATTATATTTTAGTCCTATCTGCTAGTCCTTTTTCACCAAT
>CAYHFJ010000191.1:0-6726 GCA_964355885.1 uncultured Flavobacteriales bacterium | reverse complement strand
CAATGGATGTCCAACCATGAATACAAAGAGGAATATTTTAATGACCCCGAAACTTTGGTAGATCAGTTGGAAGCCGAGTTTAAACAATTTGCAATAGATTTTTTGACTCAGGCAATATCTGAACAAGGTTCAAATGACGATACCTTGATTGCCATACGGGACATTTCATCCTTGTTTGGCTTCAACCGGATGTCGGATGTTCTGAACGGATGCGCCAATGCTTTCAAAGGTAGGATGTTGATCTTCTTTCCAGGTGAATTTGATAAAAATCATTACCGACTGTTGGATGCCAGAGATGGATGGAGCTACCTTGCCAGACCTATAACCGCTTAATATACAACCAGAATGAAAAATAAGGAACTTTTTACCTTAAATCCTGATGAAAACAACCTGATCAACGATGGTGTCGTTGAAATTAATACCGCCAAAGATGAGCAGGGACTGCGAATTATCAGGCATGAGCTTAAAACCTTTGTCTGTGAAGGGGAATACCAAAAGGGCATCTTCCGTATACTGGATACCTACTTAAAACACATCGACCAACCAAAACAACCTGCAGCTTGGGTCAGTGGGTTTTTTGGAAGTGGAAAATCACACCTGGTAAAAATGTTGGGATATCTCTGGGAAGATTACAAATTTCCAAATGGTGATACCGCTCGAACCATTAAACCCTTGCCACAAGATATAAATGATTTATTCTTTGAACTCGAAAGCAAGCAGAGAATAAGCGGCAAACTTTCTGTCTCCGGTACTTTGAAAGATTTTCCTTCAGCTGACATTCGATATTCATTTCTGCAACTGTTTCTGAATGAATTGGGGTTACCGCAACAATACCATCATTTCAAATTTATCTATTGGGCAAAACAGGAAGGAATCTATGACGGATTAAAATCTTTGATCGAAGCACAGGGAAAGGATTTCAAGAAAGAGTATGAAAATCTGTTTGTCTCCTCAGCCATAGCGAAAGCAATTTTGGAGCTGAAGCCTGAATTTGCAGAAAATGAGGCAAAGGTAAAAGAGAATTTCAAAGCCAACTTTAAAAGAATTGAAAGTATCAACCGTGAGCAATTGATTGACACTATCAAAACAGAGATACTGCCTATGTTTTTTGGTACAAAGATTCCTTTAACTGTCGTTGTTTTGGATGAGGTACAACAGTTTATCGGATCGGATGGAGATAAGAGCATCGATCTTCAAAACCTGGCCCAGGATATTTGCAGCAATTTTGATGGGAAGTTCCTTCTTATTGGTACAGGTCAAAATGCATTGTCAGAAACCAACCTGCTGCAACGATTACAAGATCGCTTTACCGTAAAAGTCTCATTATCTGACACAGATGTTGAAACAGTCACTCGAAAAACAGTGTTGGGAAAAAAGCCCTCTGCCATCAGCTTGATTGATAAAAAACTGGAATCGTCCCTTGGTGAGATTTCCCGAAATCTTTCTGGTACTGATTTTGGCTATGTTACAAGCGACAGGGCCAATTTGGTTGCAGACTATCCGATAATGCCTTCGACACGTAAATTTTGGAAGAAAGTCTTACAGGTCATTGACACTGCCGGCACTTCGGGTCAATTGCGAAGCCAACTCAGGATTGTGGATGAGAGTATTAAAAAAATTGCGGACAAGGAGTTAGGTTCTATCATTCCTGCTGACTTGATTTTCGAGCAAAAACAATCCCAGTTACTGCAGAATGCATTGCTTTTGAACGAAACCAACAACCTGATTGAAGGTCGCAAAGCCTTGGGTGGTGATTCATTGCTGGAAGGAAGAATACTGAGCGTTGTTTTTTTGATCGATCAGCTTCCCAAAGACACCTCTGGAAAGCGTCTTAAATCTGATGAAAACACAATTGCTGAATTACTTTTGGATAATCTAAACGATCCTTCTGATAGTTTCAGAACGAAAATCAAACAACTCATCAAAAAACTGTCAGATGAAAAAGTGTTAATGCCGGTAAACGATGAGTACAAGCTTCAAACGAAGGTTGGTGCTGAATGGGAGCAAGAATACATTGCTCAGGCAGTTAAAATTAACAGTTCCGGAGATGATCAGATTCATAATCTACGCAAGGAAAAGATTATTGCCTTCTTTAATGACAAGACAAAAACTATCAACATTCTTCAGGGTATCTCTAAACAGAAAAGGGATTTTGATATTTGGGATAAAGAGACAAAACCACCAACCGACTATAAACTAAATGTTTGGATTCGTGATGGTTGGTTTGAGAATGAATCAGTTGTTATGAACGAAATAAGGGCCGAGGGTGCAAATACCCCACTGGCTTATGCTTTTGTTAAAAAATTCCGTGACTCTGAACTCAAGAGTGAAATCATTAAATATTTGGCAGCAGGTTTCGCAATAAATGCAAAAGGGTTGCCCTCGAATCCTGAAGGTGAACAAGCCAAAAAGAGCATGGAGACCCGTCAGGGATTGGCAAAAATTGCCATTGAAGAGCTAATTTTTAAAATCTGCATGGAGGCTGTAGTCTACCTGGCAGGTGGAAACAAAATTGAAACTGGTACCATCCGGGACAACATTGAAAATGCTTTGAATAGCCTGGCTGACCGTCAATTTGTTGACTTCAAGAGCAAGGGGGATTTCAAAGATTGGGACAAAGCCCTGGCGAAGGCACTATCCGGTGATCCTGACGCCCTGAAAAGAATTGGCTGGGACAAGGAGGTTAAAGATCATCCTGTGGCCATTGAGATCTTGCGTTTTATTGGAAACAATACCAAGCAGGGGAAAGAGATCCGGAACCATTTTACGAAAGCTCCCTACGGATGGAGCCAGGATGCAATCGACACCATCATAGTTCAGCTAAGGAATGCTGAAATCATCTCAACTCCTGAACCCAATATCAATCAGGCGAAAATAGGAATTGCCTCGTTCAAAAAAGAGGTTCATATTTTGGCAGCCAGTGATAAAATAAAACTTCGGAAAATCTACCAGGATGCAGGAATATCCTGCAAACCAAGTGAAGAGTTTTTAAATTCAAATGCCTTTCTGAATAAGCTCAAAGAGCTTGCTTCAATTGTTGGGGGGGATGCGCCAAAACCGGAACCACTCAACATTCAATTTGCAAAAGACATTGAAAATCTTGACGGCAATGAACGGTTGGTTCGTATCCTGGAGGAACAGGAAGATTTAAAATCCAAATTTTCGGAATGGAGCAAAAAGGCGGATATAGTTGCTAAAAGGGAACCACAATGGAGGTTGTTGGCAGAATTGGTCAATTATGCCAATGGCGACAGTAGCATGGATCATTTAAAATCGGAGATAGAAGCCATTCGTGAAAACAGATTGTTGTTACAGGAGCCAGACCCAATACAGCCTAAATTGGTTGAGTTAACTGAAACGCTGAAGAATGCCTTAAATAAGTTAAAAGAGGGTTACATCAATTTGTATGATGCTAAAATGAAAGGACTTCAGGAGAATGAGTACTTCAACAAATTGACTCCCGAACTAAAGCACACCATTCTTTACAAGCATCAACTGCTGGCAAAACCTGAAATTAAACCTCTGGATGCTGCCACCTTGCTCAACCAATTGCAAAAGGCATCCCTTTACGCCTGGGACACCAAGATTGCTGCCTTACCCGGTCAGTTTCAATCCGCCCTTGAGGAAGCCATCGCAATTTCAGCGCCCAAAGCCAAAACCTATAGTCTGCCACGCATTACCATCAACAATCAGGCAGATATCGATGCCTATGTTGCAAAAGTTAAAACCGAGTTGGAAGCGCTATTAAAAGAATCAAGTTCAATCATCTTAAAATAATGGCAGTACTTACTTCCCAACAACGGGGCACCCTAGAAACTGCTGTTAAACAAGCAAGAAAATTAGCAGAGACAGGCGCACGAAATGCACTTCACAGTCTGGCGATTGATCATCCTGAGCCTTTTGTGCACATGACTCCGGAACAACGCTATTTACGCAACCGGTTGCGTAATAAGGCCCGGCTGTTGGGTGATGAATTACCAGCATCTGGTAATCAGCAGATTGATAGGTTGAGTTACGAACTGGCGTACGAAAACTGGCACAAAATGTTGTTTGCTAAATTCCTGGAAAGTAATAATTTGTTGATGCATACCTCCGGAGTTGCAGTAACAATGGAGGAGTGTGAGGAGTTGGCCGGAGAAGAGGGGTATGCAGATAAATGGGATGCTGCCGCCAACTATGCTTCGACAATGCTTCCAGCCATTTTCAGGACTGATGATCCCCTGATGCAAGTGAGTTTTGCAAGTAACGACCGGATTAAACTCGAAGAAATTATTGATGCATTAGAGCAATCGATTTTTACTGCCGATGATTCCCTTGGTTGGGTCTACCAGTTCTGGCAAAGTGATGCCAAGGCTGCCATCAATGCCAGTGGGGATAAGATTGACGGCGCCAAGCTACCTGCAGTAACCCAACTTTTTACCGAACCCTACATGGTTCATTTTCTAATCGACAATACCCTTGGTGCCTGGTGGGTAAGTCGCAATCCTGGGGTTACACCGCCTGTTAAATTTGAGTATCTGCGGTTATTTGACGATGGAACACCGGCAGCCGGCAAATTTGAAGGATGGCCCAACAAAACTGCTGAAGTAACCTCTCTCGACCCTTGCATGGGTTCCGGTCATTTTGTGTCTTCGTTGTTCCCTGTATTTGCCTTCTTGCGGATTTATGAAGAAAACTTGACCAAAGAAGAAGCTACCGATAAAGTAATTACCGAAAACCTGCATGGGTTAGAGTTGGATGCGCGTTGTACACAAATTGGAGCTTTTAACCTTGCATTAACCGCTTGGAAGTTTTGCGGCCATTACAAAGAACTTCCAGAAATGAACCTAGCTTGCAGCGGAATTGCTCCCAAAGGAAAGGTTGAAGATTGGGTAAAATTGGTGGATAAGATTACCGATCCGGTCGATAAATCTCGCATGGAAAATGGCATGCGAATGTTGTATGAGCATTTCCAATTAGCGCCCGAATTAGGAAGTTTGCTTGACCCATCGACCATAAAATCTGATATGTACACCGCCAGTTTTGAACAACTGCAACCTGTTTTGGCAAAAGCATTGGAAGGCGAAGCCGACAAAGACCTAATAGAACGCGGAGTAATGGCTGCAGGCATTGCAAAAGCAGGTGAAATATTGGCCCAAAAATATACTTTGCAGATTACTAATGTGCCTTATCTGACTAAAGGAAAATTAGAAAAATCGATAAGTGATTTTTGCGAAAATAACTTTGCACAAGCCAAAGGTGATTTAGCAACAGTTTTTTATGAAAAGATGCTATCAACAACGATGGTTGGTGGTACTTCTTCATGTGTTATGCCACAAAACTGGCTCTCTCAAGTATCTTATAAGCAATTAAGAGTTAAAATACTAGAAAACAAACAATTAAATTTTATTTGTAGATTGGGAAAAGGAGCTTTTGAAACAATATCAGGTGAAGTTGTTAACGTAATTCTAATTGTAACTACTAATAAAAGAGTTACCGACATCTCAAATATTAGTTTTTTTGATATTGATAGCAGCAAGAGGAAAGATTCAGATATTAAGAAAAACCAAATTTTTGCAAGACCTAATTCATCGTTTTTGAAAGTTCCAGATTCAATTATCTCCTTTGCAAAAGAAGATAATCAGTTTTCACCATTAGATTCATATGCATATAGTTATCAGGGAGTAAAAAGCGGTGATGATTCAGAATACTGTAATTTATTTTGGGAATTATCATTTCTTGGCAGTGTATGGAAATTTGAACAAAGTACGACTGAAATATCGAGAGATTTTTCAGGCAGATATAAGGTAATCAATTGGGATAAAAGGGATTCTTTGGCTAGGTTGCAGGGGCAAAAAGCCTGGAGAAAGAAAGGGGTAATTGTAAACCAAATGTCAAATCTCTGTTCTACTATTTATAATGGCGAAATATTTGATGGAACCGTAAGTTGTATTATTCCGAAAGAACAAAATAATTTGCCCGCAGTGTATTGCTTTTGTAAATCAAATGGGTATGTTGAAGCTGTCAGGAAAATTGAAAATGGGATCGCAGTGGCAAATTCTATATTAGCAAAAGTACCATTTGATATAGAGTATTGGCAAAAAATCGCTCAAGAAAAGTACCCCAATGGCCTTCCTAAACCCTACAGCGATGATCAAACTCAATGGTTGTTTCATGGGCACCCCATAAGTGCAGAGAACCCTCTACAGGTTGCAGTTGCCCGCTTATTGGGTTATTGCTGGCCCGCAGAAAATGATGGAGAAATGGAGTTAGCCGACGAAGCCATAGAATTAATAAAATCAGTAAAAGCATTTGATCATTTAACGGATGAAGATGGTATTTTTTGTATTCCATCGGTCAACTCCGAAGGTGCCGGTGCCGACCGGTTGCGCTCCTACCTACAAGAGGTTTTTGGCAGCGAATGGAACAATCAAACCATTAGTCAACTGCTAACCAAAGAAGGGGCATCATCGTCCAATTTGGAAGATTGGCTCCGCAAAGAGTTCTTTGTACAACATTGCAAGGTATTTCAAAATCGTCCTTTTATCTGGAATATTTGGGATGGTCGCAACGATGGATTTTCGGCATTGGTCAATTACCACATGCTTACCAAAGAGAATCTCTCCAAACTAATATACACCTATTTGGGAGATTGGATCCGCATGTGCGAGGCCAAAAGGAAATCCGGCGAAAGCGGTGCCGATGGTTTGTATAGTGCTGCCATCAAACTCAAAGAAAAACTGGAAG
>CAYHFJ010000190.1:0-6846 GCA_964355885.1 uncultured Flavobacteriales bacterium | reverse complement strand
CACTTTGGAATGCAGATAGGTTTGCACTTGCCGTTGTTGCAGAACTTGCCGTCTTCGCAGTTGCCGCAGGCGGCAATCTTGCCGTAGCACTCACCCTTGATGGTGATCTTGACCGGGCCACATTCGTAGCCCATCTGTTCACACCCATTCAGCAAGCAGCTGTCCAGGCACTTCCAGCTAGAAGCGTTGCTGCAGAACTTGTCACTCGGACAAGTCCCACAGCTGCCACCACAGCCGTCCTCTCCACACTCTTTACCCTCACAGTTTGGAGTGCAGGAATCAGTGCCCTTGCCATCGGTCTTGAGGGAAAAACCGCCGGCATCTTGCTCTCCGGTGTAGCCACTGTAGCTTCCGGAATCGGGAGTGTCTCCGTCCTTTGTCACGGTCAGGATTTGGCACACCTTGCTCGACTGATCACATTCGCATCCGCCTTTGCACTTGTTCTTGGAACAATAGCATGGCTAAAGTGCCGCAACCATTCGAGCATACTCTCCCCGCAACACCGGGTCGGAGACCGTCATTTCCAGGAGGCTATCATCTATCCCGTTGTAGTAGGCGATCGTCTGCAGGTACTGGTAGGACCAGTTGTTGGAGTCGAGCTTCGGGAACTTCACGTACATGCCGGTCTTGATCTCCGCCTTGCCGGCTTTGACTGCCGACTCCACCGCAATCTTCGCCGCTTGAGAGAAGTACACCTCCTGGTTTGGATTGAAACCACTGTACTCAGTGCTGATGATGCCGTACTTCACGCCGCAGACGACGTAGCCATAGAACCAGTCAGTAGAATCTACATCCACGAACGGTTCGAGACTCCCTTCGCAGTCCTTGTCGAGCCCGAAAGTAACAAGTGCAATCTTCAAAGCCTCGGCCCGCGTAAGCGTGTCGTAAGGATGAAAACCACCATCGTTCTTGCCGGACACTGCACACTCATGCCAGAGGTAGGAAGCTGCAAGGGACGTTTCGGAATCGTTGATGTCTCCGAACGGTGCATCACCGTTTTGTTTGCACTCCTTGTTCATCGGACATTGAAGATCGCAGATCTGCGTTTCCTCAGGGTCCGAATTAGGAGCCTTTTGAACGAGATCCTCCTCCGAGCAGTAGCTTTTCTCCACATTGGTCAGCTTGAGCGCAGTGTAGACGCCGTTGGTGTAGAGGTCGCTACCCATGACGCATTTCGGCACCTCATTGCCGTCAGTGAATCCCATCTCGAGCGGTTGACGAGTGTCGCAACTCTCGAATTGGAAGTGCAGATGCGCTCCAACCGACGGAGTGTCACCAACTTCACCGAGCTTGAGACCCTGGCAAACTTCCTGGTCTTTCGAAACCGTCACGGAACCATCTTTCATGTGCGCGTAGCGGCTGCAGATGTTGTTGCCGTGATCAATGACCACGGTATTACCCCAGCCACCACCCTTGTACTTGCCGTTGGCATCCTTGCCGACATCCGCATGAAGCACGACGCCATCACCACTGGCCAGCACCGACTTACCGAGATCCTCAGTCCCAGACAAGTTGAAATCCCAGCCAAACTTGCAGAAGTCAAAGCAACCGTAGTCCTTCGGGTCAGCGGTGGCATGGCTGAGCTGGCAGTAGTCGCCAAAGTAGCCATTGTTGATCTTGTCGTAGCCCTTGGAGTTGCAGTACTGGCAATGCTTTTCCCAGGACTGCGTGATCTCCCAGTCGTAGCCCTGCGGCACCGGCACCTTGAAGGTGTAGCCGGTCAGCGCGAGCCGCTGGCGATCGTAGCCGACTTCCGTCGAGACGGTATCGGTGATCTTCTTGTTCTCCTGCGCGGAATTGCAGGCCATCATCACCATGACGAGGCCGAGCAACAGCGCGTGTCCGAGAGTACGAGACATGACTTTTCTCCTTTTATTAAACAGACTGAGATGTCAAAGAACACGCCGTGTATTTCACGACGAAAGTTCACCTAGACGCTTGATTCTCTGGAAACGAAGGTATCTCTTGATCCTCTTATTCACGTTTGAACCACAATGCAACCTTCATGCTAATACAAAAATATTTCTTTCAAATAAAAACCAAAATGAGAAATTTTAAACGGCATTAGCAAAACAAAAATCATCGCAAAAAAGTGTTGAACGTCTCCGTTCAACACAAAATATTTGCAAAAAAAACAAAGCCGTAGCCTAATATGGATATTTAAAAATAATCAAAAATTTATGAAAAAAATTATTCCGCTACTGATTCTATCCATGCTCGTTCTTACAGCCTGCGAAACAAAAGTAGTTCAACCAATAGAAGTTTCTACGACCAAAGTACAAGCATCCGAAGTTCCTGCACCAACCCCAACCAAAAAACAAAATAATCCAATCAAAGAAAGTTCTTCAAAAACTGCCAAAAATTTTTCTAACAGCAAATGTAATTATAGCTTCAACTATCCAGAAGGTTCAGAGCTTCTTAGTAATGAACCAATAGGATTTGTAGATGAATCACCTGATGTATTTATTAATTTAAAAGGTGAAGGTCGACTCATTAATATTAGTTGTTATTCCGCCAATGAAGATTTGAAAAGCTATGCGCAAAAAAATTGGCAGGATAATAAGGACGATATAGCAAAAGTGGAATCACTTGGCTCAACAAAAAACGTGGGAGATTTAAGCGAAATAAAATTTCAGGATGAAGAAGCTTATCAGTTTACCTTGATAGGTAGTTATAAATACCCTAATGACGGCGGAGGTGAAGTATTAAAAAATCCAACAACAGTAATTTTTGTTAAACATAATAATTTTACTTATGAAATTGCCTACCTTACAGATAATAAAAAATCTGAAGAGATTCTAAATTCGTTTAAATTCACCGAGGTAAATAAATAATTCAAAAAAAGGACCCCGACATTTCTCGGGGCCCTTTTGAATTTAAATAAAAACTACATTCCCAAAACCATATCAAATATAAAGTTGTCCATAGTCTCGGCCATATCTTTTCCTCCAGAAATAACCATATTGTTTCCATCGTAGAAACCAGGAACATAATAAATGATTTGGTTTACCTTGCCGCTTACATCAGCACGAATAGCTCTCACTCCTCCTACGTCACTTTTTCTGGCTGAAATATCTTTTTCATCATATCCAGCAGCTTCATTTACCTGTTTCTTTAATTTCGCAGCATCCGCTACAGCAGAATTCATAGTGTTAAATGTTGCCATCATGTCTGCCTTATTCTTAGGCTTGAAATCACCACTAGCAACCCAAAGTTTTGGAGCCTTTACGTTATCAGCCTTACCAAAAGTTACCACTTCACCAGTACCAAGTTCCGCTTCTAATTTTGTCACAACAGGTTCGCCCCAGGTTTTGTCATAACAGAATTGAACCGGCTTATCCGCCAATTTGTATTCAGTCATACTATTTGAACAAGCCAATTTAGGTACAACCTTTGTTACTTCTTTTACCTTCGGTCCACATGCTGTAAACGTCACAGCCACCATCGCTACCAATAATATTTTTTTCATAATCTTTTAGTTAAGAGTTAGCCAACAAATTCTACACAAGTCATGATCTCTGCACAAGCCCCCACTACTTCGCCGGATTAATCTTTATCTTTGACGCTTCAGAAATATTCGCAACATTCTGGTCATAGAACGATGTGATCTTCGCAGGATCCGCATAGAATTCTCCAGGATTTACAACTTTTGCATAATAGGTAATGACAGATCTGGATGTGCCACTTACTATCTCTGAGAAATATGGGAACCAGCAGAAACTCATTTCCTGACCATTTATCATGAATGGATAGCTAATCTTTGTATCAAATGATCCGCTATACATTGGCATATAACCCATCGCTGGAGTCAGTCCGCTTGGCAAGATATCAGTGATTCTATAGAACGGATAATCAAGTCTTCCTGCATTATCGAAAGATATAGTAACCTTCACCATATCTCCCTCATTGAATTCTGTTGTTTCTTTTCCGTTTACGGAATAATTTCTCTTGATTTTCAGTCTATCATCTCTCTTGAATTGATCAGGAGTTACGCTGTCTCTATAGCTCAATATTGCGGCCACAGAACCTTCACCTACAGACACCGCTACAACATCACCGGGAGAAGCTAAAATAGATTTTGATTCGCCAGCTTTTAGATACACCGTTTCGTTGTGATTATTGGATTTGTATTTGAATGAAACTGGCTGAGTTTTTACATTCTTCAAAGCTCCGGTGACATATCCGAGCTCATACAAATTAGTGAGGTCTTCGTTACCGAAACTCTCGAGTTTAACATTCTTCCATAATTCTTCAGCCGCATTTAAATCATTGATTGCCGCTGCAAGATCCGCACCCAAAGCAAGATTATGAATTCCTGTATTGCTGGTATCTCCAGGTAATTTATTTACAACTTCCTCTAATATCTTTTGAGCATCCGGATAGCTGCCGATCTTAGCATAAGCTAGCCCAATATAGAGTTTTTGTTGAACAGATAATTCTGGAGCTTTAGCAATCTCTCTAAGGTCAATAAGTACCGGTTCTTTCAAACTGGCCAATCCTAAAAGTGATAGAACAACATCGTCCAAATTAGATTTTGAACTTCTAAATGTTTCATAGAAATAATCTCTTAATCCACGCTTGCTGTATCTATCCAAAGTGACATCAAAAGCTGTAACTAAAGCAGATAGTTTTAAATCTTCACTGCTATATGGGAGCAGAGTCAATCCACCACCTCTTTGGAAACTTTCCAAAATGTAGTTGCCATTCTCATCGTCTAAATTCTGTAAATTTTTGCCAAAATATTTATTGAGAATATCACCGGCAGCTTTTCTCGCCACAATTTGATCGAGACGTTTTCCTTCATCGAAATAAAGTGAAAGCAAATTGTAGTAATAGTAGGCGATACCACTGTCCAAGAATTGAATTTCTGTCTGACCTTCTTTGCCAAGATCAAATACAGTCTTGTCATCAATATTTCTAATGGTCTTCACTACATCTTGAGTAAGACGAGATCCTTTTACTTCATAAGGTTTTTTCAAAGCATCTTTCATACCACCGGAATCTGCTTTTACAGTTACATCATGAGTGCCTATGGATTTCACGGGAAGATTGAAATAACTTCCCACGAAAGCCTTGCCACCAATAGCTTCGCCACTAGCTTTGCCATCTACTTCCGTCTTGAAACTCACCGCATCCCCATCTTTCAAATCCTTTCCATAAGCTCTGAATTTAATCATTGGATTATCTTTCGCTGAGTATTCACGGTTTATAACCATGTCCACAAAGAAAGGTAGAGTTACTTTAATATTTTCGGACTTTGTTCCCGCGCTGAGAGTGTCGACATTTATTGCCGTCGCAAGAATTCTCCAAGAAGTAATGTTGTCAGGAACTTTGAATTTAACAGATCCATGACCATCCGGCCCAACATCAGTACTATAGAATAGAGCTGTATCTTTGAATTGCTGTCTCACATAATATCCACCATCGCCTTTCTCATTATGAACAAAGAATCCATTTGCAAAATAAGTGTGATAATTTTTGATTTCAATATTGTAAACATCTACTGGATTTACTACACGACGGATTGAATCGATCTTAATTTGATGACCGGTTTTCTCCATCATGCTATCGCCGAGTTTCAAATCTGCGACTTTTTTCCATTCGCCATTTACGAAGACTACGTGTTCAGTAGTTACTTCAAGATTTTCATTAATAACCAAATATTCAGAAACATGTTTCACCACTTTACCAACAACCTCCGCTGGAATTAAGCGAGAAGAAAATTCACTTTCCTTGGTGAGAATTTTATCTCCTTTCTGAATGTCTTTAATTGCCTTTGTTGTACCATCGGCCATAGAAATTTGTGTTTCACCTGTGAAGCATCCGCCCTTTCCACCAGCATCGGACCTGGCATTCAAAGGATTATTATGAGTGAAATAACTCAACAGAATTCCTCCACCAGTACCTGTATAAATATCTGCCAATGGATCACTGACAGTATTATAAACAGCTTTATAATAAGCCTCGTCGACGATATTAAAATTCACTTTTGCTGATACCGGAGCACCATCTTTATTCGTCACAAAAACTGAAAGATTTACCTCCTCACCAGGTTTATACTCTTGTTTATTGCTGTCTACTTTTAGAGTTAAGGCCTTCAATTCCTTTTTGTATCCAACGAAAGTTCCATAAACAGTTTTGTATGTTTTTCCATCAAACCACATTCCTTCAACGGTCACATTTGGCACGTCCTCTTTTTCAAAATTGAAAGAATAATATGGGGAATCTTTGATCGCATATTCTCTGATACCATTGCTCTCTTGCATAAATAAGAAACTTCCTTTTGTTTCTTTTGGTAAATTGACATTACCTTTAGAAACCACCATGTCGACAGTATCTCCAATATCGAATTTATGATTTGAATCTGACCAGTAGTCATTGGAATCTTTTGATTCATTATCACTCAAAACTTTCATATTATAATATTCACCAGCACTGTCGTATTCACTCATGTCACCATACACATAAACCGTGGAATGAGCTGTGTTACCCTCATCATCATCAGCTTTTATAGTCACGTAGTAATACTTGTCTGAATCGATATCAAACTGATAAATAGCCTCACCATTTCCATCAGTCTCACCGGTTATTGTCGCAATTTTATCTTCTTGTTTATGGTAGTCATAAGTCTTAGCCGTGACTTTATTTATGAAATCATAATATTCACCGGTTTCTGTTTTGATCCATTGTACTTGAGTAACTATACCTGTGAATTTTCTGTTTTTTGCTACTGCCCCGATATAGTCATCCCAATCCTTGCTCGTCTCATCATTTATTTTTTTGAGATCAACAAAATTTGTCTTAAATGATAAGTTGGCAACGATGCTTCCATCATCCTTTTTACTC
>CAYHFJ010000189.1:0-6869 GCA_964355885.1 uncultured Flavobacteriales bacterium | reverse complement strand
TTTAAAATATCACCATAGGCTGTGTTTTCGAACACAATGTCATCACTTGCAATTTCATCCATGATATATTTTGCAACCCTGACCTGGTATGCGACACTTTCTTTCTTTGTTGAGTCTGTATCGTTTTCTTCTGTTTCGTAGAAAGTAATATCATGATTTCCAAAATTCAACAAAAGCCGGATAATGTTTCGTTCCTGCATTTCACTGCTGAGGTCATTCGCAATCTGTTCATGTGGCAGGTGTGTGACAGGCATCAATACCTCAGCGTCACTTGAAGGGATCACTTTCTTCAATTGCTGGCGGCGCATTTTATTTAATTCAGCAACCAATACCGGTTCCGGAATCTCAAGCATCACGCTACACTGGCGCGTATACATCGTACGAATGATAGGATCCGGTATTTTCGAAATTGTTTCTACAATGTCCCGGATCAACCCCGCTTTTCGTACAGGATCATTTTGAACTTCACCGAGAAGAAGTCCGGTTTTAAATACAACAAAGTCTTTTGAATTCGCTGTGATAAAATCCAATGTTTCTGCATAGCTGTGTTTTTTGCTATACGAATCAGGATCATCTCCATCAGGAAATAGAACGACACGAACATTTAATCCTTCTTCGAGAATCAGATCAATTCCTCTCATCGAAGCTTTTATTCCGGCGGCATCACCATCAAACAAAACGGTAATGTTTTTAGAATACCGGCCAATCAATCGTATTTGCTCAACTGTCAGGGATGTACCTGAGGAGGAGACAACATTCTCTATTCCTGCCTGATGAAGTGATATCACATCGGTATATCCTTCTACTAAATAACAATTGTCACGTTGAACTAAACTTTTCTTCGCGAAGAAAATTCCATACAAGGACTTACTCTTGTGATAGATTTCTGATTCCGGTGAGTTGACATACTTGGCTGTTTTTTCTTCTTTCTTCAACACCCTTCCGCCGAAACCGATCACCCTTCCACTCATATTGTGAATAGGAAACATTACACGACCCCGGAAACGGTCATAGAGGCTCTTTGCTTTTTGTTTTTCTGTGGTACTCTCCGCCGATTCTGTTTCAGACTTTTTAGGTTCACGTTCAATTGAAAGCCCTGTCTTCACCAGGAATTCAGGCTGGTAACCATTTTTAACAGCGGTGTCGGAAAAAGAGCTCCAATCACTTAGAGCATATCCTAACTGAAACTTTCGAATAGTTTCTTCAGTAAATCCTCTTTCTTTAAAATAACTGAGACCTACAGCACGACCTTCTTCCGTATCAAATATCTGCTCTGAAAAGATCCTTTGTGCAAAGGAGTTGAGTATGAATAAACTTTCTTTCTCATCCTGTATATGAATGTCCTGAGGATTCGGTGCAGTTTCTTCAATTGCAATGTCATATTTCCGGGCAATATAACGTATGGCTTCAGGGTAACTGTACTGCTCATGCTCCATCACAAAGCTTACGGCGTTACCGCCTTTGCCACAACCGAAACACTTGTAAATATTTCTGGCTGGATTTACATTGAAGGACGGCGTTTTTTCATTGTGAAATGGGCAGAGTCCTAACCAGTTTGTTCCACGTTTTTTTAGTGAAACAAAATCACCTACTACTTCTTCAATGCGTGCCGTGTCAAATACCCGCTCTATCGTGTCCTTGCTGATCATTTATTGTTAATCTTTTATAACGGGTAGTTTTTGGTTTTCGTGGAATTGATTTGTTGATGAATTCCGTAATTCGATTGTAATATGCCGCTCCCGCTACTTCCTCAATGGAATTTCTGGAGGCATCTTTCACCAAAAATAATGATTTTATTCGTGCATTTGATGAATCATAAATAGCCAGAATTTCAGTGGTAAAACTTAATTTATCTTCTGCAGCCGAAATAAAGAGAACCGGTGTCTTACTATATCTGGCAATAACTGACAAATCCAATTCCTGAATGCTGTATTGTAATAGATTTTCGACTTTCCTCTTAAATATGGGATACCAAAGAAATTGGAAAATACCCCATTTTCTATGTGTATATCGGTCAAGGTAGGTGCTCAGATTATTGGAAGGACTTTGCAGGATCACAACATCACAGCGACCGTCGTATGCCGCGACCTGCATGGCTATGGCTGAACTTAATCCAATTCCCATTATAATCAGGTGATTGGTTTCGGGCGTGAGAAGTAAACGATCAATGATCATCTTTACGTCCAGAATTGCCGGTAATCCCGGAGTAAATTCTACACCTTCGCTGGTACCATGAGCACGTAAATCAACCGCGCATACATTCAAGCCGCGATCATGGAATTGCTTGACGTGATCAAGAAGATTTATTTTACTTTGATTGAGGTCGTGTAATAGTATGATCGTGTTTGCAGGAGTGTCCTTCGCCGCGATATACCAGCCACGAAGTAATAAATTGTCTAGTGTTCTGACGTCGAATGCTGAATATTCCAAACCTAAAGATCCGGGGGAGTAGAGTCTGATAAAATCTTCATACTTAGTTTCAGAAGGTAAATCTACTTCATCCGGTAACTTATCATGCAGGCTGACATAAATGGAATCAATGCGTTGCGGATAGATAAAATCAGTAGTTACCAATACCGGTGAAAAATAAATAAACGCGGCAAGGAAGGCCAGGAGCGAAGAGATCAGATAAAAAATCTTATTGAGGCTCATCGTGTTTCAATGATTTCTTTCGGTGGTAAACCGAACTAATTCTTTCAATGAGGTTTTAAATTCTGAATCAGGAAATTCATTGAGAAGAACGAATGCTTTTTCTTTATATTCATTCATTTTTTGTTCAGCATATTCAATACCGCCTGATGTTTTTACAAAAGCAATTACTTCTTTAACTTTCTTATCATCTGTATTGTGATTCTTCACAATATTTACAATTCTTTTTTTATCTGCTCGTGAGGCTTTGGCAAGCACATAGATCAAGGGAAGTGTCATTTTACTTTCCTTGATGTCTATTCCGGTGGGTTTTCCAATCACTCCGGAAGGACCATAATCAAACAAATCATCCTTAATCTGGAAAGCAATACCGATCGCTTCACCAAATTTGTGCATGGTATCAATTGTTTCTTTTGTTGCACCCGCGGAACAGGCGCCGCCCGCGCAACAGGATGCAATGAGTGATGCCGTTTTCTGACGGATAATTTCAAAATAAACTTCTTCACTGATGTCAAGACGCCTTGCTTTTTCAATTTGCATGAGTTCGCCTTCACTCATCACTCTGACAGCTTCCGAAACTATACTCAGTAAATCATAATCTTTATGTTCAACAGACAGGAGTAGTCCTTTGCTTAAGAGGTAATCTCCAACCAGGACCGCGATTTTATTTTTCCATAAAGCGTTTAAAGAAAAAAATCCACGACGTTCATTGGAATCATCCACAACATCGTCATGCACAAGAGTAGCGGTATGAAGTAATTCGATGAGTGTTGCAGCCCGATGACTTGTTTCATTGAGATTACCGCAAAGGCCCGCTGACAGGAAAACGAACATCGGTCGCATCTGCTTACCTTTTCGTTTGACAATATAATGTGTAATACGATCAAGAAGCGGTACAGAACTTTTCATGGACAACCTGAACTTGCGCTCAAATTCATCCATCATCTTTGCAATAGGAGCTTTAATCTGATTTAATTCCTGGGACATAAGGGTTACGAAAATACGGGAAAATGGTGAATGAGAGGAGCTCGTCTGTAATCTCTGACTGCCTGCATTTCAGGGGCTTAATCTTCCGGTGAGGTAGAAACAATGAATGAACTTACAGGCGAACTCAATATTTTCCCGGAATTATTTCTACTTATCGGAATTTGAATTTATAGGATTAAGTATTTACCTCCAGAAAACGGTATTGCTATCAATTGTATTAAATGAGTCCAGAACTCAGTTCAAGTGGTTGCTTTTCACATTGTTCTTTTTATTGCCACGAATGCACGAATATTTTTGTGTCACCATTATTCGTGTATTCCTTTTTAATAATTTGTTCAAGTGAATGGCGGAAAACAAGATCATAATCGCTAAGTGAATTTCGGTTGAATTCGTGCATTCGTGGCAATTTATGGCAGTTGATGTGTGGCACAGGCCGCGAATTCGATCTGTTTTAATTTATATCAGTACTGGCTTATGGAGTTAAGTACTTAATACTATAAATTTACATCGTTATTATAATAGCCGGTTGATTGAGGATTTGCTCTCTTTTATTTTAGGTATTGAAGTGTTACACTTTTTTCAGCTTGACGACAGCATGTTCATTTTTATTTGCAAGCTGTCCGCATGCAGCATCAATATCTTTGCCACGACTGCGGCGAACGTTAACGATTACACCATGGTTTTCCAGATAATTTCTGAAATTCTCAATTTTGTCTTCGGAAGCATTTCTGTATTCTCCACCATCGATTGGATTGTATTCGATCAAATTAACTTTTGCTTTAACACGTTTGCAAAAATCCAGCAGCTCCTTCGCGTCGATGAGCTCATCATTGAATCCATTGAAAACAATATACTCAAAGGTTACTCTCGTTCCGGTTTTCGAATAGAAATAATTTAGTGCTTCAGCCAATGAGTCTAAAGTGTTATGCTCGTTAATCGGCATGATCTTATTCCGCTTTTCGTCATTAGCTGCATGGAGAGACAAAGCAAGATTAAAACGTACTTCATCATCACCTAACTTTCTGATCATTTTCGCGATGCCGGCGGTGCTGACTGTAATCCGTTGAGCAGACATATTTAATCCATCGGGTGAAGTAATCCGGTCAATACTTTTCAGAACGTTTGCATAGTTAAGTAAGGGCTCACCCATTCCCATATATACAATGTTACTTAGTGGAATTCCGTATTTCTTCTCTGATTGCTCCCGGATGAGTGCGACCTGATCATAAATTTCATCAGCTTCCAGATTGCGTAGTCTTTCAAGTCTTCCTGTCGCGCAAAACGTGCAAGTCAGACTGCATCCAACCTGCGAAGACACACAAGCCGTCATACGTGAGTCAGTTGGTATCAAAACTCCTTCGACAATATTACCATCATAAAGACTAAAAGCATTTTTAATGGTACGGTCTTTACTGATTTGAAAAGTATCTATTGTAACGGCATGGAAGTCAAAGTTTTCTTTAAGTTTTTCCCTGAGCTCTTTGGAAAGGTTGCTCATATCATCAAAATTCCGGGCACTCTTTTTCCAGCACCATTCCCAGACCTGTTTGGCTCGGAATGCTTGCTCGCCAACCTCTAAGAACCAAGCCTTTAGCTCTTCCAAATTGAGACTTCGTATGTTTTTTTTCTTTAGCGTAGTCACCTTGTCACAAAGGTACGGAATCACAAGTGGAAACCGGCTTTCTATACCATTATACCGAACTTGTTACATTTTTCGAAAATTTTGGGCGGTATAACCAAATCTCATGCAGGTTAGATAATTTTATTTTTCGGGAACCTACCTGGATTTGGTATATGCCCTGATAGAAAGATTTCAGGTATTTTTACCACATGCGGTTCCTGCGTGCAGACTATATTTTCCCGGTAAATACTTCTCCTGTCAGGAATGGAATCCTGGTCATTGAAGACGATGGGACAATTTTAGATGTCCTTGCTGAAAATCATGAACTTCCTGCCGATACGGCCATTGAAGCTCACCGTGGTATAATTTGTCCCGGATTTGTAAATGCACATTGCCATCTCGAGTTATCTTTTTTGAAAGGTAAAATTCCACAAGGAAAAGGCTTGGGCGGATTCATTCAGGATCTTTTGCCTGCAAGAAAAGTTACTGATGATCAGATTCTGGAAGCTGCACAGGAAGCCGATGCTGAAATGGTAGCCAATGGAATTGTCATGGTAGGCGATATCTCAAATAATGACTTGAGTATTTCTGTGAAAAAGGAAAGCCGCATTCGCTATCACACCTTCATTGAGATTTTTGACTTGAAACCTGAACACGCTTTTGAAGCTTTCCGGAAAGGAAAAGAACTGTTGGCGAAATTTAATCAGGCAGGACTAAATGCTTCGATAGTTCCTCATGCGCCATATTCTGTGAGTCCTAAATTGTTGAAACTGATCAATGATTATGCCTATGAAAACAATGCCTTGTTAAGCATACACAATCAGGAGACGGAAGGTGAAAATGAAATGTTTCTCAGTGGCACGGGAAATTTTATTAATGAACTAAACAAAATTTCAGGAGCATACCAGGAGTGGAGTGGGACGGGCTTTCGCAGTCTGGCTTCAGTATTTGTGCATCTTCCAAAATGTAATAAAATTCAATTCATTCATAACACCTATTCAAGCAGTGAAGATATCCGTTGGGCTCACCTATACAGTTTATTCGTCTGGTGGTGTTTTTGTCCGAATGCTAATTTGTATATTGAAAACAAATTACCGGATATTAATATGTTCAGGAAAGAAGTAGCAAAGATCACCATAGGAACAGATAGTTATGCCTCTAATCATTCACTCTCCGTTTTGGATGAGTTAAAAACTATTCAGCGACACATCAAAACAATTTCTCTCGAAGAGCTAATAAAATGGTCCACACTCAATGGAGCGGAATTTTTTGGACTCCACAGAGAGTATGGGAGTTTTGAAAAGGGTAAGAAGCCGGGTGTAAATCTTATTTGTAATGTGGATATGGAACGTTTTTCACTTGAGGACGCTTCGTATGTTATTCCATTAATTTAAATTTGTTTTTATACTATTGAATTTCTTGTTAACTGTCAAACCCCGCTCGGCGGAATGTTGTGTGCAAGCCCTCGCGTAAGCTCATTCCGCCCTAGCAGCGCCCCGCTCGGCGGAATGTTGTGTGCAAGCCCGATCGTCAGCTCATTCCGCCCTTGCAACACCTCGCTCGGCGGAATGTTGTGTGCAAGCCCGCGCGTAAGCTCATTCCGCCCTAGCAG
>CAYHFJ010000188.1:0-6932 GCA_964355885.1 uncultured Flavobacteriales bacterium | reverse complement strand
CATTCCAGACGCAGCCATGTGTATGTCTAGAACCCATTAAATGACCTTGCTCATGTGTGACCACTTCAACCGTCCAGGAGTAAAGTGGAACAGTCTGGTAGGATGCGGAAACACCACTATAACATTGGCTGTACCGAATGTTGGAAGCACAAAGCCCGCTTGTACTTGCAGCCACCCCACCACTACCGCTGTACCCTAATAAATGACCCAAATCACCTGCAAATGAAGTGCGGGTTGCTTGAAATTGGTTTAAAAGCCCTGAACTGCTGGTTGCATTATACGGACTTGTTGTGTCCCAAATATAGAGCTGCGATAATTGCACAGGAATTCCATCGTTATTGTAAAGGGCAGAAGTTTGATTAAATAATCCTAATGCATAGTTAGTTGTATTTGTCAGGCCACCCTGTCCGGAATAAATATCAAAATTAATTTCCCAATACAAACGGATACAATTCACGTTAATCATTGAAGGATGTTGAAGCTCTTCTTCAGTATACCCTTCGGGGTCATTTGTGGTTTCACAATCCATCACAGGAGTGATTAGCATTTTTCTATCATTGTAGAGAAGGTGCATTCCAGTGACATGATTTTGTAGCTTTCCAATGATGAAATTCCCTGAATCAGGTGAAGATATTATTCCAATAACTTCATCTTTGAAAATACTAATAGCACAAACAGTGAGGCTATCCCCTGAAATAATTCCCTGATAATGCAACCCAGCTTCAGGAGCTTCAGTTAATACAAGTCCACTACTTGTTACAATAGAAAATTCAGGAGTGATAAAATTTACCAGACCAAGTTCCAAGACGAGGTTGTTCTGATTTAGACCAGGTATTACAAACTGAATATTTTCAGGTTTTGTAGAGATAACTTGAGCCGCTTCCTCATGATTGTAGTCTAAATAAATTGCCTCTTGCAAAATAGTTGATATTGGTTCCCTTGTATCTAAATCAGGATTTGCAACATCAAATAATGCAACATGATTAAAAACGACTGAAGCGTCTTTTTTTTCTTTGATTTTTGTTGCAATGTCATGTTGAGCAGACGACAATTGACCATAACACAAAAGAAAGATAAGCAAAAGATTCGCTTTAAATTTTATTAAAATATTGCCTGACTCAATACTGAAAGAATGTATCATAAAAATTCAATAAAATTTTGTTTAGGTAGTAAAGATGAAAATAATATCTCAATAAATAAATATAACAAAGAAAATTAACAAAAATGAATGAATTACATATTTGATTTTAACCAATAATCCAATACCACTATCCGCCACACTAAATTTGCATTCCGATTATCACCATTTTTAAACTCTCTCATAAGGTTCTTTACAACCTTTAAATCGAGGTTATTGAGCCTCTTGAAATCGGATTCGAGTAAAAAGTTTAGAGGGCCTCGGAGCCATTTTATCTCACCCGGTGTCACAAAACCCTTCTTGTCCTTACGATTTGCGATTTCATGAGGGATTATATCAGTCAGACCATTTCTCAATATTCTTTTTGTCTCACCGCTATTTATCAGATCACTATCAGTTAGAGAAAATGCGAATTCTACCAGACGATGATCCAAAAATGGTACACGTGATTCTATGGAAAATGCCATACTGTTTCTGTCCTCATAATGTAGGAGGCTGGGCAAAGAGACAGTAAACATTAAATGATAGAGAAACTTTTTCAATGGACTTCCCTCAAGATGTTTGAAGTCAAATGGCACTTTCTGTTCAGGTCCGAGAAAAGGAAAATAATGACGATACTCCAAAGTATACAATTGTTTTTCACTTAAGCCTGCAGTTAGCAAACTCTTTAATAACACATCAGACTTTTTGTGAAAGTTCATTTCCTGTGTCCGGGCGTGATTATTCAACTCATTTACAGCACCGAAAAGATTCAGGTTCCGCATTTTTCCTCCAATAAGCCGGTAAAATGAATGCATATAACCTGCAAGAAACTCATCGCTCCCCTGACCATCGAGCAGCACTTTGATCCCTTCCTGCTTTGCCAGTTTCATCACAAAATATTGCGATAGAGGTGAAGATCCGGCCATTGGAACCTCCGCATGATTCAATGCATGATCAAATATTGCGGCAATATCACCTTCCCGTGGTTGAAGGTAATGTGGGGATAGATTTGGATATGCATTCAAAACCCTTCTAACCCAAGGTCTTTCATCTACCTCATTTTCTCCATCATAAAAAATTGTAAAGGTTTTAAAAACCTTATCCGGGAATTCCTTAGAAACTGCAGAGACAATCGAAGAACTGTCGAGACCACCACTTAAACAGGCACCCACTTCTACATCGCTACGCATATGCAAACGGATACTGTCCATAAAAAGATCCTTAAACCGTTCACATTTTTCAGCGAACCCACCATGACTGGATTCCTGAGTTGAAACATCCCAGTAATGTCTAACTGTTGCCTTTCCATTTGCAAAAACAAGATTACAGGAAGCTGGAAGCGATTTAAGTTTATTAAAATACGTTTCATCCTGATACCCGATCCAACCAAGTTGCAATCCACGTGAAACCTGGCTCCAGTTAAGATCCTTCGAAAAAAGCGGGCTCAATTTCAATTCTCTGTACTCTGATCCGAAATAAAAACGGTCATTATCGTGGATATAATAAAATGGTTTAATTCCAAAGCGGTCGCGGCTGCAAAACAAAAATTCTTCTTTCAAATCCCAGATGGCAAAAGCCCACATCCCTACAAAATGCTCTACACATTGTTCTCCATATTCACGATAGGCCGCAAGAATTACTTCAGTATCAGACTCTGTCTGGAAATTATACCCCTTTAGCTGAAGTTCTTTTCTTACTTCTTTATAATTGTAGATCTCCCCGTTAAAAACAATCACGGCACCAAAATACTCCATGGGTTGATTTCCCTCGGCAGAGAGATCTATGATGCTCAGTCGGTTGTGACCCAAGGATAATGAACCAATGTGACGCGCTGCTCTTGCATCAGGACCTCTGTGAGCAATACTAACAAGCATACTCTGAATCAGCGATTCAGCTTCATCAGGCATGAGTTTACTATCATAAAAACCGGCTATACCGCACATTGAATTGATAAAAAAAACAAATGTAAAATAAATAAATTTACATTTGTGTCAAATTCAAGTCTATGGAAAGAAAAAGGATTTTAGTCCTCGCACCTCACACCGATGATGGTGAACTCGGCTGCGGAGGAAGCATTGTTCGGTTTATAGAAGAAGGTAGTACAGTAACTTATGTTGCATTTTCAATTTGCACAAAGTCCTTGCCTGAAGGCTGGGATCCATATACACTTGAAAAAGAAGTGAAAGTCGCAACAAAGATTATGGGTCTAAAGGAGGAGAACCTGATCTTGTTTGATTATGATGTGCGTAAATTCAAACAATTCAGACAAGAGATCCTTGAAGAACTGGTTAGAATTAATAAAATGGTAAATCCGGATCTGGTTTTCGTTCCATCTCCTACCGACATCCACCAGGATCATCAGGTGATATCTGAAGAAGGGTTGAGAGCTTTTAAAAACACTTCCATTCTCGGATATGAACTACCATGGAATAATGTCTCGTTTAATACAAGATGCTTCATCAAATTAGAGGAGCGACATATTGAGAAAAAAGTGGAAGCACTTACTGCCTATAAATCCCAGCAACATAGAACTTATTTAAATGCTCAGTTTATCAGATCACTTGGTATTACCCGCGGTGTTCAGATCAATACAAGATTTGCAGAGGCATTTGAAGTCATTCGTTGGATAATCTGATAACAAATTTTAGAATGAATACTTCTTTCAAGATTGAAGAACTCTCCGGTGAAACATTTTTCAAGTCAGGTATTTTTAATGGAAATATCACAAGCATTGTCAATGGAGTAATTGGGATCCGGGAATCTCAAGGCAAAGATTGCACGAATCAACTGAGTTGGATCAATGAAAAAAATATCAGTAACATTACAAAGCCACTTCAACTTGGGCTATTAGTATTAAATAGTTCTTCTTATGAATTATTGAAGGAGCATTCCTGCAACTTTCTAATTGTTGAAAATCCTCGGCTCGTTTTCCAGAAGATTCTCAAGCTTTTTTTCTCACAGAAGAAATCTGCCGGCATTGAAACTTCTGCTCACATTGATCCAACGGTTACTATTCCTTCTGGAACTTACATTGGTCATAATGTTGTAATCGAAGAAGGATGCAGTATAGGAAAAGATTGCGAAATATTGCACAACACTGTTATTCTGAGAAATACTCAAATAGGTGATCGTGTCAGGATAGGTTCAAATTGCACTATTGGAAATTTTGGTTTCGGTTATGAGAAAAATGAGTTCGAAGATTATGAATTAATTGAACATCTGGGTCATGTTGTCATTCTCAACGATGTTCACATTCACAACAACACATGTATTGACCGAGGTGTTTTAGGACAGACTTTCATAGGAGAAAATGTAAAAATTGATAATCTTGTTCACATCGCTCATGGTGTTAGGATAGAACGCAATAGTCTGATCATTGCAAATGCAATGGTAGCCGGTAGCGTTATTATCGGAGAGAATAGCTGGATAGCCCCGAGTACTTCCATAAAAAACCAGTTAACTATTTCAGCAGGTACATTAACAGGGATTGGTGCTGTAGTGCTTAAAAGTTCATCTGTAAATGATGTATTGATTGGCAGTCCGGCAACAACAATGGAGGATTATAAAAGGTGGAGTCTGATTAAGAAAAGGTTGCTTGAGCAAAAATAAAAGAATATACATTATCACTTAAAAAAGTCTGGAAATCACTTTTAATTCCTGTATCTGCAACACAAATGAATACAGACTAAATCAATTCATCAATCAAACCTGCATACTGCCTCGCCGTTTCATATCTGCTATGTATGCTAAGCTGACTCTTTTTATATTGTATTCCTTTTGTCCAATCGATGTAAATCTGCTTCAGAAATTTTTCTATCCCCATTTGATTGCTACGAGCAAAAACTTCAGCGTGGTCAAATTCGTTTAAAAGTTGCGCAGCATCTCCTAAAGGATTCCCAAGTACTAAAATAGGATTACCCGTTGCCACGTATTCCATCAATTTTCCGGATATTAACAATTCGCTTTCCTTTGTTTCCGCAAGTGAATTTAACAACAGATTGGCATCCAACATGTATTGAACAGCCTCCTGATGCGGAACATAATCAACCTGAGTAAGATTAATTTCTGGCAGGTACTCTTTTACCTGAGCAACAATCGAAGGGGAAACTTTTCCAACAAAAAGCAATATTGTTTTATCCTTCATTCCTTCAACCAGATCAATAACATTCTTTAATGCCATAATGAAAGGTAGAATTGGCTGGTTCTCACTCAATATTCCCAAATGAAGGACAGTAAAATTGGATGTAGGATGTTTCTCCAATCCTGCGAATAGCTGAGCATCATAACCATTGTATACGTATCTGACTTTAGCCTGATCAGCGGCTGAAATTTTCTGCCTTAATAGCTTTGCCATTCCAGGACCTATTGTTGTAACCATATCAGCATTGGCTAAAACTCTTTGTTCAAGTGATTCATCAATATACTTTGCAAAAATTGTTCTATACAGATCCTTATTGTAATACGCTTCCGTCCATGGGTCACGCAAATCACAAATCCACCTAATACCAAATTTTTTCTGAAGTTTGAGACCAACTATGTGTGTGGAATGCGGAGTTCCATTGGTAATTACCAGATCAATTTTCTCCCGAAGAATTAATTCCTCTGCCTTTCGCAGCGCATAACGGTTCCATCCTTTCCGTGCATCAGGGATAAAAAAATTTCCCCGAATGAATCGACTGATAATCCTGAACAATCCTGGTTTTGACTCCCCTGCAAATCCCTGTGGAATTTCCGCTCTTTCGTCTCCCCCAACAATTTTAGAGTACAGTTTAAGTGGCTCACTTGTCGAGGTACGATAGACTTTCACATCCTTCACATGCTCGAGAAATTCTTTATCAAGAAACTTATATGAAGCTTTCTCAGGATCAACCGTAAGCACAAAGGGTTCAATCCCGAAATCTTTCAGGTATTTTGAAAAATACATCCAACGCTGAACGCCACTTCCTCCGCTTGGAGGAAAATAATATGTAAGGATAAGAACTTTTTTCACATCAGGTTGATCATTCAAATTAACTCTACTCAGTTAGGCAATTTAAAAAGTATTCTCATGAGTTCGCTTTTGATGAACGGTTCTTCTTCCATTCCATAAATCCCAGACCCGCAACACACAATAATAACAACGACGAACCTGCCAATGCAATTTTCTCTCCCGTCTTCACAACTGAAGGTTCAAATTTCCATTCAATTTTATGTTGCCCCGCCGGAATCCGCATGCCACGCAATACATAATTGACACGGAAATAAGTTGCCGGATTCCCATCTATGTATACATTCCATCCTTTATCATAATAAATCTCAGAAAAAACTGCAAGTTGCTCAGATGAAGTCTGACTGGCATAAATAAGATAATCAGGTTTGTATTGTGTCATTGCTATTCTCGCAGCAGAATCAGCCTGAAACTGAAAATTGTTAATCTGATCTTTATATCTCTGATCAACAATAGCCGTTGACGCAGGATTGAAGTTTTTTAATGCTGCTATTTCCGCGTCAGCGTCAGCGACAATAGTATAATCTGAGACAAACCAGACATTGCCTAATGCGGCAGTATTGGTTAACGGTGCTGCATCAGGATTATAAATAAAATATTTCGCGTTGAGCATGTTCAAGACATTTTGTCCGTGCAGCACTGCATCCAAACCGGAATCCGGCTTTTGCATCCCTGCGCGTAAACTTGACAATTCCGGAATGAGCTCATAATCGATTAGTTCTTTGTAACGCTTTAACTTTGCACCATGATATCCACCTATTGATTGATGGTAATATGATGTGCTGGCATCATTGAATGTGTTAACACTCAAATTTAACACCCGAT
>CAYHFJ010000187.1:0-7007 GCA_964355885.1 uncultured Flavobacteriales bacterium | reverse complement strand
ATTTTGATCGTCCTTAAAAACAGCTTGCTGGAAACAGAAGAAGAAAAAATATTTCTGGCACAACAAAATCAACTTTTACGCTCCCTGAATTACAGGACAGAAGAGGTGTGTATGTTGTCTGATTTAAAAAATTACAGAAATTTATTTTGTTCAGATACCCTTGAGCGAATTCTGGGCTGGACTTCCGCGGAATATTATGCCGGTGGAATGGCCTTTTCTCTCTCCATCACACATCCTGAAGACGACGAGAAATTGCGAACTTCTTTTCAAAGTGAAATTGAAAAAAGAAAAAAATCCACGGCCGGACTGGATCTGACTCCAATTGTATTGGAATACCGTAAACGCCATAAGAATGGATCCTATAAATGGATACGTACCGAAAGCTGGGTTTTAAGCAGAGATGAAAAAAATGAATTATCACGATTAATTACCTTCATGAAAGATATTACCATTGAAAAATTAAAAACACAATTAAATCACAACCCGAATATTCTTGAATTGATTCAAAATGGTATTGAACACATTAATACTAATGGCAATCATCACATTACTCCGACTATTTCGGTGAATAGTTTACAACTTAGTACCCGTGAAAAGGAGATACTTGAACTTATAAAACAAGGATTTTCCACCAAAGAAATTGCTGCAAAGCTATCCCTTACCGTAAACACAATAAATACGTACAGGAAGAACCTGATGAATAAATTACATGCCAAAAATTCAGCGGAGCTGGTAAAAATTGCTATGGAACAAGAAATAATCTGAGTATATAATATTAAAAGTGTTTTTTATTTTTTTTAGTTTATAGTTAATAATTTAAAAATCAGGTTTTTATGCGCGGGATTAACGAATTTATTCAAAGTCTGAGAGAAATTTATCAGATCGTTTCGGAAGGCGTTTTACTCACAGATTTAAATGGTAAAATTGTTTTTCTGAACAATTCTTTGCTTACATATCGTGAGACACAGGAGAAGAAATGGTTAAATAAACCAGTCAGTGATTTCCTTATGGGTTTGGATCCATCGGCGCAACTAAAAACACTCAGAAAAAAAAAGGCAATATCGAAGGATATATCTTTAACCGATAAAAAAGGTAAGTCAAATCCAATTCAAGCTCTTGTTATATTGCTTGAATCCGATCAGGAAGAGGTAGGTCTGATTTATATAACAAGGATTATCAAAAACAATTTAAAGCCTAACCCTTATTCTGATAAAAACAATCCGATTGTGTCGGTGCTGAATGTCAAGAAGAACGAAATATGGTTTATTACCGATTTTCAAAAATACCATACCCTCTTTTGCAGCAATGAAATAAAACAACTATGTGGCTGGTCATCCGAAGAATTTATATTGGGGGGTTGGGTATTCAGTTTTATCATGATGCATCCATTAGATCGGCGTAGAATAATAAATATAATGATGGAAGAATTAGCTCATCGAAATAACCACAAGTTTATTTACGACCATGTTCCTATCAGTGTCGAATT
Source organism: uncultured Flavobacteriales bacterium (assembly GCA_964355885.1). Lineage (GTDB taxonomy): Bacteria > Bacteroidota > Bacteroidia > AKYH767-A > 2013-40CM-41-45 > QQVM01. Next base: position 5,521 of record CAYHFJ010000187.1, on the reverse strand, counting down.
TCGATTCCGTACCAGAGAAAATACCTGGGTCTGGTTTAAGGATCAGCGCAGTGTACTTGAGAGAGATGAAGCAGGAAAAATCAAATACATGATTGGATCCATCACTAAATTGGATCCCACCGTGGTAATTGCACAAAACTCGGCAACGCAATTGCTAGAAGAAGATATTCTTATCCGCGATGGAAAAACTTATGTGAATCTGGATACTCTGTTAGCAATTCAAAAAAGTAATATGCGGCAACATGTTTCCAGTTCAGAACTGCTTGTAAATTCTTATCATCTTACCAATCGAGAATTGGAAATACTCTCACTTATTGTGCAAGGGCTTTCTTCTGATGAAATCGGAGAAAAAATTCATATCACCAAGAATACCGTTAACATGCACCGGAAGCAGATTATGAAAAAGATGCAAGCAAAGAATCTGGCAGATCTGGTTAGAAAAAGCATGGAAAATGGGCTCTTTTCCAAAATTGTTCAATAAAACCTTATTAATAGGGATAAAATACACCCTAACTGGTAGTTGCAGTAATTAGAGATTTCATGCAAATTTGGCCTACTTTTTCACACTAGCTCCAATCTTAAGCTTTTTTCACGCCTCGGGGACGCAGCCTCGAGGCTTTCTTTTTATTGCTAATCAAAGTCCTTTTGTGGAAAAACACAAAAACCGCTCGACAGGCTTTATCTGTCCATTCCCCAATTCAAGGAACAGGTTTACCAATTTTCTGTTGCATTTTTAAGCTTTCGGTTTAGTTTGCTTAAAAACGAAACACATGTCAGCTCTCGAAATTCAAGACTTTCTACATCTCTATAGTATGTTCTCCTTCAACGATGGAAGGAAAGAACCCGGCATTCTGATCAATAAGTACAATACGACAAAGGGGGAAATAGAATATTTTTTTGTTCCTCAACTTCACATGCAAGCATATAAAAATGCCTTTGAAAAATATGACCGTGAAACCTGTAATACTCTGACCGAACCGGTTAATCCTGAACAAGTAGTAAGCATTCGCCCCGTTTCCCTCAGTGATTATAAAATCATTATGGAGCTTCTTCATGAAAGAAATCAACTCTTAAACTCTATGCAGTAATAAGAGCTTCACATTTGTTTTAAAAAGGCCTGATTATTTCGGGCCTTTTTCATTCACCAAGGATTAGTGTCTGTTTGCCATAATTATCATTGTCAATTAACCTAAATTTCTTTCAACAATAATGCGGAGATAATGTATTTAACCGGTTTTTTTTATTACTTTGTATCCTTGTGAAATTGAGGGTTTCCGCTGCATTCAGGAAATTTCTCTGTGTTTACAATCATACTTTTTAATATACAAATCACCATATATGAAAACACATCTATTATCTACCATGAAACACACACTCCAAAGTTGCAGACTACTTTTTTCTGCGCTGATTCAGCCGATGGCAAATCAACTTGATGTTAAACCAAAATCATCTTTCCATCTTGGAAAACTTGTAATAGCGGGATTGGCTGTTGCTTTTTTGTTTTTTAATAGTATTTATCCCAGCTATGGACAGGTAAATATTGCAGGTGGTGGTTCTATCAGTCAAAATTTTGATGGAATGACAGCTACTGCAACTGCTACTTTGCCCTCTGGCTGGAAAATTGATAAGAACACAACAGTTAGATTGGTTGGGACTTACGCCGCTGCTGTTAGTGCAACAGAGAGAATTGATGGAACCAACATGAGCACTACTGCTGGTAATGGACTATATAATTTTGGATTAGGTGCTGCTGGTGTCGGAACGGAAAGAGCTGTTGGTGGCCTATCCTCAGGCACTGCTTCAAAAAGTGTTAACGTGTATGTTGATCTTTTAAACAGCGGAGCAGGATCTATTTCCAGTTTCACAATTTCATATAACGTGGAAAAATACAGAAAGGGGTCAAATGCGGCCGGATATAGAATACAAATGTATTATTCAACAGATGGATCGACATGGATCAATGCTGGTGCCGGTTTCTTAACCAGTTTTGCTGCTGATTTGGATAATACAGGATATGCAACTGTTCCTGGTGCAACCGGCTCTGTGACTTCACAAACTTTGACACAGACAATTGCATCAGGTGCGCATTTATATCTTGCGTGGAATTATTCGGTCGTTTCGGGTACTACTACGTCTAATGCACAGGCATTAGGCATTGATGATGTCATTGTAACAGCTGCCAGTTCCGCACCTAATATTTCTCTTTCAACTAATACGCTCACCAATTTTGGATCGGTACAAGTAGGAAATTCATCAGCTGAACAAACCTATACAGTTAGTGGAAGCGACCTCACAGACACACTTCACCTCCTTGCTCCAAATGCTTTTGAAATTTCATTAACCAGTGGCAGCGGTTTCAACGACTCACTTTATTTAATACCAAGCTCAGGTACAGTTTCTTCAACCACCATTTATGCCCGCTTCTCTCCTGTTTCAAATGGCGCAGTGAGCGATAGTATCGTCCACACAAGTGCCGGTGCTGCCACTAAGAAAGTGGGTGTTGCCGGAACAGGAAGTAGTTGCAGTACTCCAAACATCACTCCCGGTGGACCCACAACTTTCTGTACCGGAGGCTCAGTAGTTCTCACAGCAGATCCCGGTGTCAGTTATTTATGGTCAACAACGGAAACTACACAAAGTATAACCGTAAGCACTGCGGGAAATTATTCTGTAACTGTCACTGATGGTTCAAGCTGTTCCGCTACTTCTGCTCCAACCACGGTTACCGTAAGTGCTTTCTCATATTCAGGGGTTATTTTTTCTGAGAATATGGGCAGCCCCAGTGCAGCTACTTTTGTTAATAGTTTCACCGGTTGGCAGAATCAGGGCATATTGACATTCCAGTCAACTACTACCAATCAAAGTGATGTCCGGACAACAACTATTTCAACAGGATATGCCGGAGCCAGTGGATCAGGAAATATCTTTATGGGTACTTCAGGTACAAGTGCGCGTGATTTAATTATAGGCGGCATCAATACCAGTGGTTATACCGGACTTTCTCTGTCGTTCGGATTATTGCGCAGCTTAAACACGGATGATATCATCGTATCGACAAGTACAGACGGAATAAATTATACTCCTGTTACAACTTCCGCACAACCACCCACCAACAATGTATGGGCATTAGTGACTGTATCATCTGGTATACCTGCTGCTTCAAATCTTCGTATTAAATTTGAAAAGAGTACCGGTAATAGCTTTCGCATTGATGATGTAATCTTGTCAGGCAGTGCTACCTCAGTATCAATTTCAGCTTCGGGTTCAACTTCTATTTGTCAAGGCTCATATGTGACTTTAACTTCAAACATTCCAAATGGAAATGACTGGAGCAACAGCCCTATTTTCGCTTTCTCACAATCAGTTCAGGCAAATGTCGCTGGTAATTATTTTACGATAGTCAGTGACCTTAATGGTTGTACATTAAGTTCAGATACAATTGCTGTAACGACAGTTCCCGCCCCTTCTGCAACAACAAGTGTAACGGATGCATTGTGTGCAGGAGATTCAACTGGCACTGCAACTGCAGTAGGATCCGGTGGTGCAGGTGGTTATTCCTATTCGTGGAACAGTAATCCTGTACAAACAGATTCTACAGCTACAGGTCTTCCTGCAGGAACATATACAGTTACAGTTACTGATATTGGCGGTTGTTCGGGGACTGCGACGGCAGTTGTCGGAGAGCCTCTCCCTTTACAGGTAACTACGAGTACAACAGTGACAAGTACAATTGGCGGAAACGATGGTACAGCAACAGCTGTAGCCTTTGATGGTACACCAACCTACACTTATTCATGGAATACTATTCCTGTTCAAACAACGGACATAGCCACCGGACTTACTGCTGGCACTTACGATGTGGTGGCTACTGATGCAAACGGATGTACGGCAACAGCTCAGGCAATCGTTCTTGACCCGATTCCCACAATCACAGTTTCCACGACGGCTTTGGCTAACTTTGGCAATGTGGTAGTTGGTAATTCATCAAACGAAGATATCTATACTGTTTCCGGAATTTATCTTACTGATTCTATTCTCATCACGGCACCTGCAGGATTTGAAATATCTGCAACATCCGGTTCAGGTTTTGGTTCACAGATTTGGTTCTATCCTTCAAGTGGTATTGTTCCAAGTACTGCTGTATTTGTTCGTTTCACACCATCTATAATTGGTGCTGCAAGTGGAAACATTACACATACCAGCACTGGTGCAACACAAAAAGATGTAGCTGTTAGCGGAACAGGAATCAGTTGTCTTCAAGCAACCATTACTGCGGGAGGTCCAACAACATTTTGTGTTGGAGGTTCGGTGACGCTGACTGCCAGTTCAGGTGCCAGCTATCTTTGGTCGACAACCGAAACTACCCAAAGCATTATTGTTTCTACATCCGGTTCATATACTGTAGATGTTACCGATGCTTTCAATTGCACATCCACATCTGCCCCGGAAATCGTCACTGCAACTACTTTCTCAGTAAGCGGTCCTGTTCTTTCTGAAAATATGGGAACACCAGGTGGTAATATTTTAGTCAATAATTATTCCGGATGGCAGAATCAAGGATCTTATACCTTCCAGTCGACACTTACAAATCAGAGTGATGTACGTTCTTCAACCGTTTCAATCGGATATCCCGGTGCAAGTGGTTCAGGAAATGTTTTCATGGGGACTGCCGGTGGTACCAACCCACGTGATTTCATTATTGGTGGTATCAACACCGTGGGTTATACTGGTCTGACACTTTCATTCGGAATGTTGCGAACAAGTACAGCCGAACTGCTCCAAGTATCCGTAAGTACAGATGGTATTTCTTATTCTCCTATCACAACAACTACACAACCTATTCTAAATCAGTGGGCATTAGTAAGTGATAGTATTGGAAGCATTCCAAGTACACCTAACCTTCGTATCAAATTCGAAAAAGCAAGTTCTGTAAATTTCCGTATTGATGACATCACTCTTAGTGGAACAACGGATACTTTGATTGTAACGGCAAGCGGGTCGACTACCATTTGCGGTAATCAACCAATTACTCTTACTTCAAATATTTCTACAGGAAATGACTGGTCTCCTTACTTTGCTTTCTCTCAGGCTATCACTATAAGTACTTCAGGAACTTATTCAACTACCGTAACGGATATAAATGGATGCTCTAAAACTTCGCAGAGTTTCACGGTGAGTGTAAATCCTTTCCCGCTAGTTGACACTTTAATCAGTACAAATCTTCTTTGCAATGGAGACTCAAGCGGTACAATTAGTGCTACTGTGAGCGGAGGAACTACACCGTATGCGTATAGTTGGAACACAGTTCCTGTACAGACAACAATTAATGTTACCGGTCTTCATTCAGGTTATTACACCTTTGTTGTAACAGATGTTAATGGGTGTACTGCTTCCCAAGGGCGTTTCGTTTCTCAGCCTGCGGCATTAATTGTAACAGCTTCTGCCATATCTCATCCAACATTAATTGGAGCAAATGATGGCAGTATTGCTTCAGCTACAACCGGAGGAACAGTTCCTTACA
>CAYHFJ010000186.1:0-7008 GCA_964355885.1 uncultured Flavobacteriales bacterium | reverse complement strand
AAATCAATTTATTTTGATTAATTAAAATTCACAAAAACTCCCCATTCGAAGTATATATTTTTAATCAGTATCCGTATGAATTTATTTTGATTTTACTCAAAAAAGTCCTTACCGATTTTTTATCTGTTACATTGCCCAGTTGTTCAATTGTCACCTCTAAATTATCTGAGTCTTTTGTCATTCCATTTAATGATCCATAAAAATCAGGAATTGATTCGCAATAAAAGGGGAACGTCACTTTGTGTAAAATCTCAAATCTTGGTTGATTTGGGACACTTTTTAACTCTGCATTCAGAATTTTTAATTGTTCTTTCAAAGAAAGTACGAAAACCTTTAATTTTTCTGCAGGCAAGTTTCCAAGTCTGTCCTGAGAAGCGGCAAGCCACTGGACTTCCATCTGCAACATAGCATAAATATTTTTTGATTTATATGCATGATTCAGCTCTTTCATTAATTCTTCTTTCGCACCACGCTTTTCTTCGTCTGATTCCAGATCAGGATGAAAAACCCGGGCTAACTGCCGATATAAATCATTGAGATTTTTTTCAACTAATTTAATTTCAATTCCCCTTTTTGAAGTCTTTCCGGGTTTCCTTTTAGTAGAATTTCTGGTTTGATTTTCAAAAAATGCATCAGCACCTTTCTCACCCATTTTCTCACGGAGCTTTTCCTGCAGATCTTCCATGGAACCTCCATTTCGTATCCAATTTGCAAAGTCCAAATCGGTATCCAACCCCAATTCCTCGAATTGTTTTTTTAAAAATAAAGCTGTACCCTCTACCATTTCATCATTCAGGGCAAGTTCAGGATGTGTTGTGACTTCCTTTTCAAATTGTTCAAAGTCCGGAACCAAATATAATTCACTCATTTCTTTTAGTTGGTGAATTTGATCGAAAAGTAATTCAACTATGAAATCTTTATCTTTTGGAGAAGAAACAATTTTTGAATCGATTAATTTGAATAGCAATTGTGAAAATTTGAAGCGAAGATCCAGGTTGTGCTTTAAAATACTGAAGCCTTTTTTTGTTAAATAATCTAAACAACTTTCAAGTTCATTATTCTTAAGAATTATTTTTTCTTTAAGCCTTTCGATTTTAGCAAGGAGCTTGTTGAATTCTTCCGCTTCAGGAGAAATTGTACGGTAAGTTGTTTTTTTTATTGATAATGTGTATGACATAATTTTAATTGGATTCCAAAAAGAAGATTTCGATTTTAAAAATTCAATCTGCGTTAACTAAATTCAAACTGTCTTTTCCAGTAATTGAGGAGAAATTCTCCAATATCCTTCACTCTCTCCGATTCGGACAGATGCGGTTTTTGAATTTAATCTGATAATAGTTCCCGTTTGGACAATACCAAATTTACTATTCCATTTCACCTTATCGCCAACTTTCAAACGATTTAAAGTACCCAGATCATGAAGTTGATTCATGATTTTTACCCGATGGATAATCATTTTATTCAAAGAAATCAATTCGTTTTTTGTCATAGGTATTAATAATTCTCCCCATTTTTTTTCGAATTCGTAATCCTGTATAACTTGTGTATTGTTTCCAATTATATCCATGGCAGAAAGATATTTATTCATTTCTTTTTATGCAATGGTTTTTGCGAAAAAGTCTGCTATGTCCCTTTTGCAGGAAGCATTTTACTTAAAAAAAAACCCGGATCATCGATCCGGGTTTTTTTCACACCTTTATATGACCCCAATTTTTCCCTGATTTTATCCGGTATAATTGCATCTCGCTGATTCCAAACTTGCTGGCAATATCCTTCATGCGCATTTGCCTTTTATCTGAAAAGATTCTTTGTTTAATTTCTTTTACCTTGTTTGCAGTCAGCTTGTGGCCTTTTAATTTCCGCTTTTCCTGATAAGCTCTAACAACCGGACTTTTTTGCTGGTGCTTAGTAAGTTCTTCTCTGGAGGCCCATCGAAGATTAGTCGTTTTATTGTTCAACTTATTGTAATCCAAATGGATAACAAATGATTGCTTTCGAGCTGGCTTTGTTTGAAAATGTTGGGCTACCAATTTGTGTACGTAACATTGAATATCTTTATCCTTGATTTTCAGTTTCAAGGCCGCATATCCATTGACGCTTGTACCTTTAAGGATCTTTTTATTGTCCAAAGTGTTTTTAAAACTTGCGATTCTTCCTTGATTTGAAACTGCATAATGCGTTCTTTCAAACTTAATCCCAAGTTTTATCTCTTTCCATTGTTCTTTTTGAGTCGTGGCCATGATTTGAGGGTTAAAATGCTATTAATTATTAAATATTCCTGATGCTTATCCTTTTGAAAAACGAATGGTTCATCTACATTTGTCGAATTGTAAAACCAATATTTGAGAAAATTGTTTAAGCGATCGAAATATTTTTGAGCCGCTATAACGTTAAATTCAATTTCAGGCACTATGATCGCTTCTCTTCGCATGTTTTATTCTACGGTTGGACGCAAATTGGTGATGGCACTCACCGGTTTATTCCTCTGTATTTTCCTGGTAGAACACCTTTACGGGAATCTACTTCTTTATAAACTGGATGCCGGACTGGCTTTCAATGAGTATTCCGCATGGATGGCAGGCAATCTTTTAATAAGAACAGTTGAATTTGGACTATTCGCGGGCTTTTTAATCCATGTTATTGATGGTTTATACCTAACTCTTCAGAATCGCAGAGCAAGACCTGTACGATATGCCGTTAGTCAGCAAACAGGAAACAGTACCTGGTTTTCACGTAATATGGGACTTACAGGTTCGGTTATCCTTGTTTTTCTTGTGCTGCATTTGCGATCCTTCTTTTTTCCGCATCGTGTATTTCACGCTGACAATAGCATGGCTTATGATCTTGCTATCGCTTTCCAGTCTAATTGGTATTCAGCACTATACGTTTTTGCTATGGTTATCCTTGGAGCTCATTTGAATCATGGATTTCAATCTGCATTTCAGACTGTTGGAGCCAATAATCAAAAATACAGGAAAACACTTAGGGTAGCAGGTAGTGTTTTCGCCCTTATCGTAATGATTGGATTTGCCTCCTTTCCGGTGATGTTCTATTTCGATATATTTGGAATTTCAACGAATATTCTTGCACGCTAACTTACACATCTCCGCAGACTTTAATTCAGCAGGAATTAACAGCATTCACATCTGACACCCGCATAAAGCCATGAATAAACTAAACTCCAAGATTCCGGATGGACCGCTCGAAACGAAGTGGAGCAAGTATAAGTCAACAGTACGTCTTGTAAATCCGGCCAACAAGAGACACATCGAAGTGATTGTTGTCGGTTCCGGACTGGCCGGTGCGGCAGCTGCAGCGACACTCGCTGAGTTGGGATATAAAGTAAAATGTTTTTGTTTTCAGGATAGTCCGCGTCGTGCCCATTCTATCGCTGCACAGGGAGGCATCAACGCTGCAAAAAATTATTCCAATGATGGTGATAGTGTGTACCGACTTTTTTATGATACAGTAAAGGGAGGTGATTACCGTGCACGCGAAGCCAATGTGTACCGGCTCGCAGAGGTTTCTACAGCAATCATTGACCAATGCGTTGCGCAGGGTGTTCCTTTCGCACGTGAATATGGAGGTCTGCTCGATAATCGTTCCTTTGGTGGCGTGCAGGTATCCAGAACATTTTATGCACGCGGACAAACGGGACAACAGTTGTTGCTTGGCGCATACAGCTCACTTTCGCGTCAGATTGCAAAAGGACAAGTTACGATGTACAATCGTCATGAGATGGTTGAATTGGTGATGGTAGATGGTCGGGCCAGAGGAATTATTGCACGGGATCTGGTGAGCGGTGAATTAGAACGCCATTCCGCACATGCGGTGGTATTGGCAACCGGCGGATATGGGAATGTATTTTATCTTTCTACGAATGCGATGGGTAGCAATACAACAGCTATCTGGAAGGCATACAAGAAGGGAGCATATTTTGGAAATCCATGTTTTACGCAAATACATCCGACATGTATTCCTGTATCCGGTGAATATCAGTCAAAGCTAACGCTGATGAGTGAGAGCTTACGCAATGATGGCAGGGTTTGGGTTCCTAAAGCACAAGGCGATATCAGAAAACCTTCAGAAATTCCTGAAGAGGAACGTGATTATTATCTGGAAAGACGTTACCCTGCATTTGGTAATCTAGTACCCCGTGATGTTGCAAGTCGTGCTGCAAAGCAAGCCTGTGACGAAGGAAAAGGAGTGGGCTCTTCAGGTCTTGCTGTTTATCTGGATTTCAGGGACGCTATTAAGCGCTTAGGAAAAGATATTATCACTGAACGATATGGTAATCTTTTTGAAATGTATGAAAAAATCACGGGAGAAGATCCATACCAAACACCAATGCGTATTTATCCTGCCGTGCATTATACTATGGGTGGAGTTTGGGTTGATTATAATCTGATGACCACCATTCCCGGACTCTATGCTTTGGGAGAATGTAATTTCTCAGATCATGGAGCAAATCGCCTGGGAGCTTCCGCATTGATGCAAGGACTGGCTGATGGATATTTTGTGATACCCTACACAATCGGAGATTATCTTGCTGATGAGATCCGGAATCCGATAATTCCAACAAGTCATGCATCCTTTGAGGAAGCGGAAAAAGCAGTACTTGAACGCACACATCGTTTGATGCAGGTTAAAGGAAAACAGACGGTGGAAGATCTTCACAAGAAGCTGGGAAAAATTATGTGGGAATACTGTGGTATGGCACGCAACGAAGCGGGACTTACTAAAGCACTGCAATTGATTGCAGATCTGAAAAAAGAATTCTGGAGTGATGTGCGTATTCCGGGAGAGATTAATGAATTTAATCCTGAACTTGATAAGGCAGGGCGTGTTGCAGATTTCATCGAGTTAGGAGAATTAATGGTTCGTGATGCTTTGAACCGCAAAGAATCCTGCGGAGGGCACTTCCGGGAGGAGTCACAAACAGAAGACGGAGAAGCCAGACGCGATGATGATAATTATTCATTCGTTGGAGCATGGGAATATACAGGAGAAAATTCTACACCTGTGTTGAATAAAGAAGAATTAAAATTTGATGTGGTACATCCTACACAAAGGAGTTATAAATAATAATATATCAGAGGATAATATCAATGTTGGTATTATCCTTTGCGAAGTAGTTTAATTTCAGGCCGAGTACATTTAAAATTCACTATTACACTATTACCATGGCAGAAACGATCAACCTAAAATTGAAAATCTGGAGACAACGCAACAGCACTGATGCAGGGCACTTTGAAATGTATGATATGCCAGATGTTAATACACACATGTCGTTTCTGGAAATGATGGACGTTCTTAATGATCGGTTGATCCGTGAAGGCAAAGATCCTGTAGCCTTTGACCATGATTGTCGTGAAGGAATATGCGGAACCTGTTCAATGTACATTAACGGCCGTGCTCATGGTCTCTTGAAGGGAACTACAACATGTCAGTTGCACATGCGTTTCTTTACCGATGGAGAAACGATCACCATCGAGCCCTGGAGAGCGGAAGCTTTTCCGGTGATTAAAGATCTTGCGGTAGACCGATCCGCTTTTGAGAAAATTATGCAAGCCGGTGGTTATGTTTCAGTGAATACAGGAAATGCACCGGATGCGAACAGTATTCTCATTGGTAAACCTATTGCGGATGAAGCTTTTGATGCCGCTGCTTGTATTGGTTGTGGTGCCTGTGTGGCTGCATGTAAAAATGCTTCGGCTATGTTGTTTATGTCGGCAAAGGTTTCGCAGTTGGCCATCTTACCGCAAGGTCATCCTGAACGGAATCTGCGTGTGTTGAAAATGGTTGAAGCACATGATGAGGCCGGCTTTGGCAGTTGTACAAATACAGGTGCCTGTGAAGCGGAGTGTCCAAAAGAAATTTCAATTTCTCATATAGCACGTCTGAACCGGGAGTACCTAAGTGCCAGTATAGCCAAGAAGTAATTTTTTTATGAAAAATTTCCTTTACGGAAGGAGTAATTTTTTAATCTTTGGTATGGGTCCCGGACAATGTGTCGAATGACAGGCAAGGCAGGTATTCACCAGATTATTATAGTTTATTTTAAGATCAGTATTACCGGCGGAAGCGTATGCTTTCACTGAATTTAGATATACATCGGCAAAGGTGTCAAAATACGAATTTTTTGTGGCGGAATCTGTAGGCGTTGCTGTGTGTATCTTGTTAAATACTTTTGGATAGTCACCGTTCTTTTGATTTTTCAGAGCCAATATACGGGCGTTAAGGGCATGATCATACATCTCTCTCATTAACAGAGACAACTCACTTGAACCATTGGGATTCACGTCAGCTGTATCGGTATTGGATGTATCCTGTTCATTAAGAACGATTCCCCCATCGACTAATTGGCAACTGAACAGATATCCTACTATTACCAAAATAAAAATAATCGCTTTTCTCATATTATTAATTATTCATAAAGCAGAACTCCGGTTGCTTCAAATGATATTTGCTTTTCCTCACTGGTGATTTTAGAGATTTCCTCCTTTGACTTACCCGCATCTTCAGCATAATGACGAAGTTCATCAACAGTCATAACAGACTTAACGGCGGAACCTTCCAGAATGATCTTTTTCCCTTCACAATCCATTGGAACAAAAAATCCATAATCATAAAAACGAACCATCATGATTTGACCATCGCCGGCATCCATTTTCAACCAGCAACCTTTTTTCTGACAAACACTCGCGACAGTTCCAATAATTTTTGCGTGTACGGAATCCTGCTCATTTAACATAGCATTTATTTTGGTTGCTTCTATTGCATTGTCCGGTGTAATTTTCTCGCCGTAGGAAGCAACTTTTTCGGAAGACTGAGCCTGGCTTGATCCACAGAATAGAGCCAGAATTGTAAAGATATTAAGTAATTTTTTCATCGTTTTTTTTAATTGTTTGAGCAAATATACCAAATCCATGTAGGTTTCCGAAATATAATAATATCACTATTGTCCGACTAAAATTTAAGGAAAGGGCGGGATAAATCCCACCCTTA
>CAYHFJ010000185.1:0-7021 GCA_964355885.1 uncultured Flavobacteriales bacterium | reverse complement strand
CTTAATCAATATCATGTTCAATAAAACCAAGATCACGGGTATCAACACGCCACTGCGCGCGCCACTCCTCAACCTCCGCAGCTAGACAAACTCCTTCAGCCATTGTGATAGCAAGGGGTTGAGCTCCTCCCATTCCGCCTAATCCAGCTGTTACACACAACTTCCCTTTAAGACTCCCTTTGAAATGTTTATCCGCGAGTGCATTAAAAGTTTCATAAGTTCCCTGCACAATTCCTTGTGAACCGATGTAAATCCATGAACCTGCCGTCATTTGTCCATACATCATCAGGCCCTTTTTCTCTAACTCATCAAAAACTTTCCAGTTAGCCCAATGGGGAACTAATTGTGAATTACTAATGATTACGCGTGGTGCGTCTTTATGAGTTGGAAGTATCCCTACCGCTTTTCCACTTTGGATCAACAGGGTTTCATCTTCATTCAAATCCTTGAGAGCTTTTACAATCATGTGAAATGCCTGAACATTCCTTGCTGCTTTCCCTCGCCCGCCATAGACAATCAGATCTTCCGGACATTCAGCAACATCGGGGTCAAGATTATTCAGTAACATACGCAAAGCCGCTTCCTGTATCCATCCCTTGCAAGAGATCTTTGTACCAGTAGGTGTCTTGCTTTGTGTTAAATCCAGTTTTTCTGATTGGAGTTCTGTTTGCATAGTCGATCAATTAGTTAGTGTCCCTTTTCTTCTTAGACTTGTTAAAATTCCAGGGACAATGTTTACAGCCACTCTGACAACAATAACCCCTTTTTAAATGATATTTCTCTGTAAAAATGATATACCCTTCAGGAGAAAGATAATAATCTCCGGGATCGAATTTTTCATGAATGGCCATACCGGATTATTTCTCTTACAGGTCTGGATAGAAAACCTGTTCAATTAAATTTTTACAAATTTACCTATTCCGGATCGTCTTACAAAGAGTAGATTTACAGCTTGCTATTACAATTTCCCAAAGCCCCGCTTCAAAAAATTCAGCTTGATTCTGTCATGGCTGCAAAAGTCGAATTATCTGTTCTTCGGGAGGATCTTTTACATCCGTATTTGGCAGGTAATAAATGGAGAAAGTTGAAATACAATCTGGAAGATTTCAGAAACTCTGGCAAAAAGCTCATTCTGACCTTTGGCGGAAAATTTTCGAATCATCTTGTTGCATGTGCTACCGCCGGAAAATTGCGGAATATTCCAATGATTGCTATTCTGAGAGGAGAGGAAAAGGTGAGCAATCCGAATCTGAATTTTTTACTGTCATGTGGAATGAATCTCGTTACTATCAGCCGGGAAGACTACAGATTGCGTAACAATGAGCTATTTTTAGAAAAGCTCTACTCAAGGTGCCTTAGCGAATACCCTCAACTGTGTGCAGATCGGGAAGATATTTTTATGATCCCTGAAGGTGGCTCAAATAAAGCCGGTGTGAAAGGCTGTAGTGAAATTATGGGAGACATCCCCAATGAGACAACACACATTTGTGTAGCATGTGGAACAGGATCGACATTAGCAGGGATCGGCAGAAATACTTTGTCTCATCAAATGGCATTAGGAATTGCTGTTTTAAGGGGAGAAAATTTCCTCTTTAACACAGTCATTAATCATGGAGCAATTGCTGAACGCACAAAAATTTATTTTGACTATCATTTCGGGGGATACGCGAAAACCACACCGGAATTGACAAGATTCTGTCATGAATTTTCCGCTTCAACCGGTATACCACTGGAACCAATTTATACAGGAAAATTATTTTTTGCAGTCATGGATCTAATCTCAAAAAACTGCTTCGCATCAGGGTCGAAGATTGTAATTTTTCATAGTGGGGGAATTTTTGATTTCACAAAACCTTTGAATCTTAAATAATGGATAGGTACTTTGTAAGAAATGATATAAAATTTACCCAAAACGTATCCCTTTATGAACCGTTCCGTTTAATAAATCCTGAAAATCTATTAATTGAAGAGAATACCCAACTTACTAATCCGTTAAAAAGCTATATGATCATCAAACGAAGTCTCCTTTTAATCGCCTTATTTATTCCAACTCTGATTCAGGCAGGTGATGGCCGTAAAATCAGTCGGACTGAATACATTGCTATGTACAAGGAAGACGCGATCAAGGATATGAAAAAAATGGAGGTTCCGGCAAGCATCACCATGGCACAAGCATTACTCGAATCCAGTGACGGTAACAGTAACCTTGCCCGGGAGGCAAATAATCATTTCGGGATAAAATGTTCAGATTGGAAAGGCCCTGCGTATATTCAGGATGATGATACTAAAGATGAATGTTTTAGAAAATATAAGAGTGTTCTTGATTCATATGATGATCATTCAAATTTTCTTCGTACACGAACTCGCTATTCCTTCTTGTTTGAGCTCGACATAAAAGATTATAAAGGCTGGGCTAAGGGATTGAAAAAAGCCGGTTATGCAACAGATCCTACTTATGCAGACAGATTAATTAAAATAATTGAAGAGCATGAATTGTATTTAATGGACAATGACACAGGTGGCCCTGCCTACGCAAGCACTGATGATATTCCTGTGCCGGAAGAAAAAAACACGAAAGAAAATATCCGAATCATTGTTCCTTCAGTAGAAGCTGTAAATGCTTTTGAATCAAGACAGATTAAACAGAATAATGGTGTTGACTACATTGTAGCCAGAAGTGGAGATACGTTTCACAGTCTTGCTTTGGAATTAGAATTAGGACACTGGCAACTACCAAAATACAATGAGATGAACAGCAATGATGTCCTTTTTGCCGGACAGATCATCTACCTTCAGCCTAAAAAAAGTGTGGGGACCAAAAACATTGTCATTACAAAAGAGGGAGACACTATCCACTCCATAGCTCAATCAATGGGTATAAAAGTTAAATACCTCTATAAGTATAATGAACTTAAGGAAGAACAGGCACTAAGACCGGGACAGAAAATTTATCTCAAAAAGAGATCATAAAAATTTCAGAACCCATATCTATAAATCATGTCTTCAACAGGCATGATTTTTTTTAGCTTATAAAAAACATGTGCCCTTCAATCAAAACTAAGCTTCACGAAATGGAACTTGTTTTCTTTATAGGCAGGGAGAATAAACAGATCTTCATCCAGCTGCTTACCACTATGAGGTAAAATTGATACCCTTTCAATTTCATTAAACAAAACATTTGTCTTTTGATTTCCCTGACCATCCACATCAGTGATCAGAACTGAAGACGTTTCATTCACATACTTATTATACATGAAAAACAGTTTTCCGCCCGAAACAACCGAGCAGTATGATGAAAAATAACCGGCATCATCAATAGAATTCTGATCCTTGCTCACGACATTTCCCCAAAGAATACGCCCATCCGGATTGATGGAAACAACCATGATGCTGCCAAAATGATAATAATAATGACTAAGTGTTGACTGTGTATAATAATCCCAATAAGTCCGGCTTGTCTGATAAAATGATTCTGCTACCAAAGCAGCCCCTCCATCACGTCGTAACATCAATCTGTCAATTGAATAATTTACCAGCTCTTTCCCTTTGCCTTCTTTGCGCTCTCCCATAAACTTCACCATAAATTCTTGTGGGAATGCTGAGCTGTAAACTCGTGAATCTTTTAAACTATCTTCTGTCATACTGTAATAGAAGACTCCACCTGTAGAATAGCTAGTTCTGTCAGAGTAAAAGCCAATTACAACAATTTTATCATTGTAACTATCGGAAGAAATAGAAACATCGGTTAGAAATTTATCTTCAATTTTTACTTCCTTATTTACAAACTGATTCAATGAACGATTATAACCGCTGAGTAAATAAAAACTTTCCCCGGGTGATTTTACTTTTCTTTCCGTAATAAATTTAATTCCAAGAATAAAAAAGTTTCCTTCGTCTGTGAGAAGAAACGACAAGGGAACATATTGCTTCACGGGTAGCACCACATCAAAATCCTTAGTATAAAGTTGATTCAATGCGGAGTCCAACACCACTGTATGATAATACTGACCATCCCTTTCTTTGGAAAGTTGGCGGTAGGTGAATGCAAGCTTTGACTCATCTCTGGAACTGACGATACCGGGCAGATTATCTTCATCAATATTCTCAGCGCCAAATTCCACCAACAAAACAGAATTACCTTCAAGATCGCCCATGTCAGTCAGGTATTGGGCATAAAAACTATAGCGATGTTCTCCCTTATCCATGGAGTAAAAAATAAGCAGAACCTTCCCGTTTACCATTTGAAGATCAGCCAGACGGCCGTTTTCGACCGGCGCCTTAAGGTCGAACTCGGCAAGGAGATTCATTTCCATAGAATACTTTTGAAGCAGATACCTTCTGGATTTAAATCCTGAACGGGATTTCGTGTTGTCAAAGGTGAGATTACTTCGCAAAACATAAAACCCGGTGGATCCTGAGCCCAAAATTTTCATGAAAGGCATTTTACTGTTATCACTGACCGGCTTAGACCATTGGATATCCTGAGCATTGGTCAGTTCAATGCTAAAATAAAATAATAATAAAGGAACCAGAATTATTCGGTGCATATTTCTGAATTATAAGGAAGTCTTCAAAGATACATCGAATTATTTCGCTCAGAGGCTTTCAAAGTTAGAACGCATTAAAAAACATTTCGGAGAGACCCAATGGAGCATCCTGA
Source organism: uncultured Flavobacteriales bacterium (assembly GCA_964355885.1). GTDB lineage: Bacteria > Bacteroidota > Bacteroidia > AKYH767-A > 2013-40CM-41-45 > QQVM01. The sequence goes on along the minus strand of CAYHFJ010000185.1, from coordinate 2,361 downwards.
GTGGCTCCTGAAGTATCGGTTGCGGAAACAAGTTGGGACGGTAGTTCCCACAATTAGGATAAGTAAAAATGGGGTGTCAAACCCGGCACTAATTAATTAAAAAGCGAAAAAAACAGGTACCAGAAAGCATTGATTCAGGGCAATGAAAAATGGATCACTCAATATTTTTCCAATGTACAGGTCTGCACGGCTTAATTCTTGCCTGAATGCATTTGTCCATTACTTCAGGGTTATTGCGAACAAACTTGTGGATTTCGTATTCAGATTCCGCTTCCATAAGGGTGATAACCCCACTTCCATTTTCAAAAAGTGCAGCCATGAGCAAACGTCCATCACGATATGCCTGCTTTAAATAATTCTCATGGCGGGGCAATTCATGCGTCGACAATGTTTTCTGCGCCGGGAATTTTTCTCCAATGGTCCAGAGAATAAAATATAGTTGTTTCATTCCTTTTATCTCAAAATTATCCACCTGCAGATTGTTGTGTAGCTCTTGTAACATAGTAAGAAATATTTATTGGATGATTAATATCAACTTTATGAATTATAATTTTCGCTTGTATGAAACATGCCAATTGGTTTTCCATGTTTTATGATCGGGAGAGCTTTGTCATTTCCATTCAAAACTGTTCAATTGAATTGAATAAAATATCATGGGTCTGTAATATTTCAGTCCTTTAATTGTCACAGGACCATCTTCGATGAAGAAACAGAATCCTGATCCTTCGCACCGGTAAAAACCATATCTGCTCCGAAGTTATTTACCCAAGTCTGTTTCCAAATTGAAATTGTGCTGTCAAAGACACTTACCCTTGTTATACTTAACAAAATATTATATTGATATTTCCCTCAGCAAAATACTAGTATTGCAGAAAAACTAAGAACACTTTCCTACAAAGCTTGTGCTTGCAACCTATTAAAAAGAAAAACATATCTCCCCCCCTTTTTAATGTATGACCAACTAATAGATGAGCTCAATATCACCACATACCGGGAATCTCCCAAAGACCTAAATCTTCCTAAAGTAGTAATCGGTAAAATCTTCGGTTTCTATCTGATGGAGCGAACAAGCGTTAGCACAGCCAACAATGCCGTCACACCGGTTATCCAATTGTCGGGAGCCACCACCGCAACTTCAGATAACGGAGTGGTATTTGCCTGGCAGAAGAACAGTGCAGAGCGGACTTTAGAGACTGTGGACATCTTTGGAAATCCGGGGGATCCGACCTATTACAGGGATATTTATTCTGCACTCGTACAGATGGGAGGTAAGAAGAGACGGAATGATCAGAAGGGGGTAGTGGCAATTATACAACAAACATAGCTGCATATAAATTCAAAAATACTATAATTTAATGCCGTTTTTAAAATGCATTCTAGTTGATCAAATAATTCCTGTTCATAATTATTGTCAACCTTTATCTCAGTACATCCTGTGCTTTCCTTCTAATCTATAAATTGCTAACACCATTCAACCAGGCTATCATAACTTATTCGGTACTCTTTACAGAATTACTTCCGGCCTTTTCGGCTCCGCAACTGTAGAATTATTTCTTCCGTTTCCTTACGAATATGCCAGCCCTTTGTACATTGTTTTAATTTTCCATAGCAATTATTTTTGATACGAAGTTCCAAATGTAATTGACGCACCAGTAAAAGAACAAATATCAATTAAGTTACCACCTGTAGCTATGTGAGTCAGATCCGGACTCTCACATGGCCAAATCCAATTTGAACTTTGAGAATAGATCTGGATTGGAATGAAGACTACTAATCCTAACTAAATGGTATCTGTTTTCACAGCCATAGATTTAAATTAGGTGCTCCTAATTATAGCTTTATAAATTTTTTCATTACGGGTTTACTTTTATCGGTATCTATTTTAATGAAATATATTCCGTTTGGCAAGGAACTAAGATCCAATTGATAAATATTTTGATTGAGTACTAAAGTTTCAGTGGCCAGTTTTCCAAAAGTATCATAAATTGACAATCGAGTACTGGCGGATATTTGATTTAATAAAGTGAGGGTTAATATATCATTAACAGGATTTGGACTAATATTAAAAAGCACTTCATTAGAGTTAAGCTCATTAATTTCAGAAAAAATACCTAATGAATAACTTGTTGCATCAGAATAACTAACCCCATTTACAGATGATGTTGTTGTGTCATATGAAATTGTAAAATTAACTCCACCGCCAACACATATCCAATTAAATGCAGTTTCATTAACTTGCGAAACATCAGTAAGCAATCCATTTTCATATGAAGAGTCAATACTTTCGGTCCAGCTATGAATGCGAAGTAAGCCTTCTGCTAACCACATCTTTCCTGAGCCGGAATGTTGCCATAGCTTCGT
>CAYHFJ010000184.1:0-7073 GCA_964355885.1 uncultured Flavobacteriales bacterium | reverse complement strand
GTACCCTGGCTACCAGCTCATAATTCGCCGGATCATAATTTTCAGGCTTTGGAAACGGGATCCTGTTATCCGGATGATCACTCAGGCAAAGCCGGAAGCAATAGGCCTGTACCTTTTTATCACCCGAACAGTTGGGTGATATAGGTTCGGAGGATATCCCATAGAGCAGGCCACTCTCTTTCCTGCCGGGAATCTTGTACGGATCGATAGGATCCCTGAAAAAATGCCCCCGCTCCTTGATATCGGCCTGTACTCCGTTGTATGTCTCATTATACACTGAACATGCTTCGCGACCCACAAAATAGGAGACGCCGGCTGCTGCCATCAGGTCTCCTTCATAGGTGGCATCAATAAACATTTTCCCTGCTATGGAGATGCCCGACAAGGTTTTGATGGAAACAATCTTCCCTTTAACTTTCTCAACTCCCTTTTCACGGTCAAGCCATTCATTTCTTAGTACCCTGATGCTACTTTCCTTCACCAGCTCTTCGAAAACCGACTCGGCAATATCTAGCTCAAAGATCCACATGGTCCGGTTTTCGCCATCCATCGCAACAGTACCCTGGCCCTTGTTTCCAAATTCGGAATGTTTTTCCCATTTCCAGGCAGCGTTGTCGTTGTAATGCAGCCAAACCCTGTGGTAAAACTCACGTGAAAGTCCGCCAATAACCGATTTATTTCCGGTATCGGTGAAACCTAGTCCGCCGGAGGAAAGTCCGCCCAAATGGCTATCCGGTGAAACCACCAAAACGGATTTGCCTGAATGAACCGCCTCAACTGCGGCAATGATGGCAGCAGAAGTTCCTCCATAAATAACAATATCCGCCGAATAGGCTTTGGGATTTATCGCTGGCATTTTGCCTGTGCAAACCATACAATAAAATGAAAACGCAAGGATTAAGAAGGATTTTGACATTTTTGACTGATTAATTATTCCTGGTTCCAGGCATCAAACTATTTCTATTAAGGAGATGGAAAATTCATCCGAATATAGGGAATAATCATAATATATTACCCTGTTCACAATCTAAATTACCTGCTGGGATCATATATTATCTCATCCTAATTCGTTAATTTGGCAAAAATTCAAGTGAAGATGGAAGGTCAAACCAGAAGTGAGGTGAAAATTGGTTCCGAGGTTGGAGTTGTTTTGAAGGAGGATCAGCGCTCAGGAACAATTACGGAAGGGATTGTAAAAGATATACTTACAAATAGTTCCTTTCATCCGCATGGGATTAAAGTACGTCTGACTTCAGGTGAAGTTGGAAGGGTAAAAACGATTAATAAACCTGAAAGACAGCAATGAATTCGGTCACTCTAAAAGATATAAAAACTGAGCTCAGCAGGGTTCATCCAACCAGGTTGCTGGAGCTTTCTATTCTTTTGGCCAAATACAAAAAAGAGAACAAAGAACTGCTTACCTATTTACTATTTGATTCATATGATGAACCGGCCTACATCCTGTCTGTGAAATCCGGGATCGATGAAATGTTCATGGAGCTCAACAGAAACAATTCGTATATCGCAAAAAAGGGCATCCGAAAAATACTGGCTTTTGCCAATAAACAAATCAAATACTCAGTCTCTAAAAAAACAGAGGTTGAAATCTTAATTCATTTCTGTAAAAAACTAAGAAAGGCAGGAATTTCCATGCCAATGAACAGTGCCCTTGGAAACCTCTATTGGCGGCAGGTTCAGAAAATTAAGAAGTCACTGGGCACGTTGCATGAGGATCTGCAGTTCGACTATTCGGAAGAGGTTGGGCACCTCGGTTTGCATAACAATTGATTTGCCCTCGCTTAGGTGAGAATTTGTTGCCCAATACTAAATGAAAAAACCCGGAATTTTTTTCCGGGTTTTAAAAAATATCAAATTAATTATTTGTTTATCAGCTGACCCTAAAAAAAATGAAACATCTGACAGAACACAAACTATCCCGGAATGCACTAGCCGGCCCCAAATGTGAAAAAAACAAGTTTTACTGAAGTAAGCAAGAGGGCTATAAAATTTCACTTCTCTTTACCAGAATACCATATTTTTTCATCCTTCGACTCAAAGATTCACGCGTGATTCCCAATAATTCGGCCGTTTGGCTGAGATTATAATTTTTTTCTTTAAGTGCCAGATGAATAAGGCTTATTTCATTCCCTTCCAGGTTGAAATAAATTTTCGTTGGCTGAGATTCTATATTGATGGAGCTTTTTGTTATAAAATCTTTTGCGGATAAAGAATCATTCGTACAAAGAATAATGGCCCTTTCAACCATATTTTTCAATTCTCTCACATTTCCTGGGAAGGAATAATTTTTCAATGAGGTAATCGCTCCTTTTTGAATCAGTGGTATTGGTTTGTTCAATATCCTGGCAAACTCAGCTGTAAAATATTTGAGAAGCGGTTCAATATCTTCAATTCGCTCACGAAGGGGAGGAATCTTGATATGTATGGTATTCAGTCTATGCAATAGATCAAGTCTGAATTTTTTCTCTTCGATCAATTTATCGATTTCATGATTTGTTGCAGCTACGATCCTAAAATTAGTAGCAATTGGCTCAGTTTCACCGACTCTTGTGATTGTTTTTTCTTCAATTGCTCTTAAAATTTTAGCCTGGAGATTAATTGGCATATCTGCTATTTCATCTAAAAACAAAGTACCTTGATCACTTACTTCAAAGAATCCCTTTTTATCTGAAATAGCTCCGGTAAACGAACCTTTCTTATGTCCAAAAAATTCGCTTTCTAAAAGAGAATCTGTTATTGAACTACTGTTTACCGCACAAAAGAGATTGTCTTTGCGACTGCTTTCATAATGAATAATTTGCGCAATGTTTTCCTTTCCTGTTCCGCTCTCACCTGTAATTAATACACTGGTATCTCTATATTTTGCAGCGGTAATAGCCAATTCGAGAACACTCTGTATTTGTTGACTTTCCCCAATGAAATTTCTTTTTATTTTATCTTGAAGTGTTTTAGAAATAAGGGAGGTTTTTTCCTCCATATTTTTGATTACACGTTGAAGGTCAAGAAATTTTCGGGTTTTTTGAATTGCTATGAGAATATCAGTATGGCGAAATGGTTTTTTTAAATAATCAATTGCCCCATTGCGTAAAGCTGAGATGACTGTATCCATGTCGCCATGTGCCGAAACGATAATTACCTCGACTTTAGGATAGTTTTGCTTTACCTCATTTAGAATGTCGAGTCCGCTTATTCCTTTTAGCCGAACATCTAAAATTAGTAAATCGATATCCTGACTTTTTAAAAAGGCTCGACCTTTGTGCACATTATTGGCTATGAATGAGATATATCCCTGATTCTGAAGAAATTCTCTAATCTCATCCGTAAAACTCTTCTCATCATCAATTACAAGAATCTTTAATTGTGCATTTAATTGAAGATTTTCAATTTTTTCTTTATTACTGAACATGATTGAAATTTTATTTAATTTACCCTCAATCAGGAATGTTGATTTTGATAATGATCGTTGTTCCAATTTTTGGTTTGCTTATAATTTCAATTTCACCTCCTAATTCCTTGATTATCCCATACGAGATTGACAATCCAAGACCTGTACCTAATCCGGAAGCTTTAGTGGTAAAAAATGGATTTAGAACCTTATCCAGGTTTTCTGGAACAATGCCTATTCCGTTGTCTTTAATTTCTATAATAATTTGCCGTTCTTTTAAAACCGCAGAAATCTCGATTTTCTTTTTGAATTTGACAGAGGCTTCTTTTTTCTTTTCCTCAATTGCATCTTTAGCGTTAATAAGCAAATTAAGTATTACCTGCTCAAACCTGTAAGTGTTTCCTTTCAAAGATGGTAAATTGTAATTCGGATGAAAGAATAGATCGATTCCTTTATGCAAAAATGTTTGAGAAATCATAGAAATAGCATTTTGGATACTTGCATTGACATCAAAATGATCCTGAAAAAAATCATCCTGATCTCTTGAAAAAGTTCTAACATGATCAATTATCTTTTTTATTCTGCTAATGTTATCGAATACCTTATTGATTTTAGTTTTTAAGTAAGATGTCTTAATTGTATTATTGTCAATGTAAAAGAGAATGTTATCCATATTGAGTGAGATCGTATTTAACGGTTGGTTTATTTCATGTGCCATTCCAGTTGCTAACTCCCCAATTCCAGTCATTCTTTCCGAATGTCTAAGTTGCTTTTCGAGTAACTTTCTTTCTGAAATATCTCTGATTACTGACATAAATGCATTTACTTCACCATTACTTCTTTTAACCAGGGATGTACTTATTTCGCTTTCAAATTCCGTCTTGTCAGCTTTAATCAATTGAATTTCGAAATTATGAACCATTCCATTTTGAACGGTTTTGTCAATAATTTTTATCAATGATCGTAAAGAATGCTTTGGTATAAAATTCATGAAGTGTAAGCCTTCTACTGCTTTTCTATCGGGAACTCCCAGCAATTTAATGGCGATATCAGAAGCCTCGGTGATGTGGCCATCTAAGTCAAAAAGTATAATCCCATCAGGTGATGTTTGAAGTAACGAGTGATATAATTCTTCTGAAGCTTTTAGTGCAATTTGAGCTTCCTTTCTTTCTGTTATATCAACCATAGAAAGTAAACAGGTTGGTTTTTCATCGATTATTGCACCTTTAAGATAAACAAAAACGGTTCTCCCACAAATTGGTTTTAGCTTTAGCTCACAGCTTATTTGTGTGTTTTTTTCAAATAACTTTTTAAGGAAATCTTCGAATTCTAGTATACTTTCGGACGTGATAAATTCCTTAAAGTCGAAACTAATCGAACTGAAGTTTTCAACCCCCAATATTCTGGCACCATTTATGTTTAATTCATTGATTCTACCTCGTTTATTAATCGTAAAAAAACCAACTGGGGCAATTTCATACAATTTGATATATTTCCTTCTGGATTCATCCGTTTCTTCTTGAGCCTTCTGTAACGCTTCATTTTGCAATTTTATTTGCTCATGTTTCTGCTCAAGATCAAACTTTGATTTCAACAATGATTCTCTACTTTCGATTAGGTTTCTCTTATGCTGATCAAGTTCCAGGAAGATTTTTACCTTACTTATAAAAATGGTTTTATTTACAGGTTTTGTCAGGAAGTCAATTGCACCATAATCATATCCCTTAAATACATGAATTTCATCTGAGAAAGCTGCCGTCAGGAAAATTACAGGCAATAAATCCCGGTCGTGTAAATCCCGAATACGGTCTGCAAGTTCAAAGCCATTCATTTTGGGCATTTGTATATCAAGAACTGCAAGAGCGAAATTGTTTTCGCTAATTAATTTTAATGCCTCTTCCCCTGAACTAGCAGTAAAAATTAATGTCTCAACATCTTGTAATATCCCCTTTAAAAGGAATAGATGAAGACTATTATCGTCAACAAGGAGAATCTTTGATATTTCACTATTTTCCATGCGTAAAAGGTAAATTTTGTGGAAGTCTGGATACTACAAATTAGTTTATCCTGCTTGGGCTAATCCTTCAGGATTGAATTTCATTCCAATTGGATTGGATTGCACTTACACCGTATGTTCAGCTTGTTGCTCCTTTGACAGGTCTAGCTGAAACTATTGCTGATAATTACTTTTTTGGTTATTGAACTTCGTTGCCCGGTTACCCTGATGAAAAGAATATTACTTGAATACTGCGAGATTTTCCATTCTGAAAGACTTTCAAATATTCTTTTCTTTTCCAAAATCTGACCTTTCACACCAATTATTTCTACAATAATTCCATCAGGGGGGACCGAAGAAAATTGAATTTGGATTTTGCCTTGTGATGGATTTGGGAAAATTTTGAATTCACTCAGACTTTGATTATCATGCATAGTAGTAGGTACTGCTATGACATATTTTTTCTGAAAGCGTACCAGAGATCCATCGCTTGCTTCAGCAATGACATTGATAGATCCTTGTGAAATTGTCGTTAATAATCCATTGGCATCAATGCTTGCTTTCCCGGTAAGATTTTCGACTGACCAAACCAATGATTGATTTGTTGCATTTGGAGGATTTATTGTTGCTTTAAATGCCAGTTTTGTTCCTATTCCGTTAATCGTATCATTAGTTAGGTTGTCAATGAATGAAATGCTTCTTATCAATACGTTTTGGTTGATTATGGATATTCCCAATTCTCCGTATATGCCAGAACCATCGATTGCCGTTGCTCTTATATTAATATTTCCATTTGCAATCGCAGTTACAAGTCCGGCAATACTAACCGCAGCCAATTCAGAGCCATTGACAACTGACCATTTTACCGACTTCTCTGTAGCATTATTTGGCAGTACTAATGCCGTTAATTGAAGCGTTCCTTTGTTGGTATCAATTGTCTTTGAACCAGAAGCGCCTGTCACCGTAATTCCGGAAACAAGTGTTCTTTGATACAGGCGTGCACCAACCTGCCAGGTTCCGTTCTGATTGGTTGTGGCAGGAGATGATCCAACCACCCATCTTGCTGATGTTGCTAATCCTGATTGCCATTCGCTGCCTAAGTCTTTACCAAAATCCAGTCTGGTTGAAGGAACAAAGTCAATAGAATTATTGAAATTCGGATTTATAACTTTAGAATGTGCATCATATCCTTTTGCTCTCCATTGTTCCCAGGAAATGGTTTTTCCATCAATTAAAAAAATGGGCTCTCCAACTTCACACCAATAAACATTATAGTCGCATTGGAAATCGGCCAAAGATCCGGATTCTATTCTGACCATTGCCATACAACTTGTCGCATAAAAGATATTGTTATATATTTTCGTTCCAGTCGAAGGAGATGGAATAGTTCGATCAGCATTCGAGGTTATCAGTATCAGACACAATCCTCCGTTATCATCGTTGTAAAATGTATTGTTATAAATATTCAACCCGTTTATGCCTTTCATACGAACCGCAAATTTGCCATTCTTGCAAACATTATAGGCACAACCACCTGATGTAATTGTCATATTCACTCCGGAATCAGTGCCTGATTTAAAAATAATTCCATAAGGAACATTTTCAAGGTAATTATGTTTTACCGTCATATTTTTGTTATACCCGGTAAAAAGTCCGTGAGTGATAATTGAAGGC
>CAYHFJ010000183.1:0-7088 GCA_964355885.1 uncultured Flavobacteriales bacterium | reverse complement strand
ATTATACCCAATTCTGATGCTCTGCCAAATGTGCACTTTGTAAAAAGGATATTTGGTATTGATAGCCGCTGCATCCTCTGACGCACCAGTGTATACCCCGCTGTAATAAATGCTGGGACCACCTGTCCAGCTCAGATAACTGTTGTCAAGGTCGGATAGCGACTCCAGAAGACATGCATTGACCATGTTGCGGGCTGCCAGATCCGTCCGGATACCATAATATAAATTCGCATAACCTGAAAATAAATACCGCTGTGCAAATTCGAGTTTTGAAAAAATGGTATCATTGGTCACGCTTACACTGGGCGGTTTCTCAAGAAAATTGTCACCCAGAGGCAAATCCTTGCATCCAACTACATAAAGCATGGAAAGAATTGCAAATAACTTAACTATATAGTTTTTCATAATTTCATTTATTAGAAGGTTACATTGACGCCAACATTATATATCTGCGTTAATGGATAATAAGGGTTATTATCACTAACCTTGGCTTCAGGATCGTAGAACTTCAGTTTGTCGAATGTCAGAAGATTATATCCATTGGCATAAATCCTGACTGCGCTGATGCCAAGACGAAGTCGTTTCAACAGGGCTGGTTCTATAGTATATCCAAATTCTACATTCTTCAGGCGCAGATAGGAACCATCTTTCAGACTCCAGTCTGATACCCTGGTATTAACTCCGGCGCTACCCCACGTCGCAAATGAAAAACTCGGGAATGTAGCTGTGGCAGCAGTTTCAGGGGTCCACCTCTCATCAACCATGTATTGGAGAAGCGAAGTTGAACCCACAGGACTAAAAGGGACTAGGAATTCTGCCCCCAATTGCCTCGATACATTGGTTACCCCCGTCCAAAGCATACTGAAGTCAAAACCCTTGAAATTGAAACCAACAGTGGTACTAAATATATATTCAGGATAATCGGGATACCCATAAGGCTTTCTGTCATAGGTATCTATTTTCCCGTCGCCGTTCAGGTCTTTAAACCTTAAGGTCCCGGGTATTATAACACCCACGTCTTTGGGGAAATCTGAAATATGTGCAATGTCCTGAGCTGTCCAGAAACCATCCGTAATATAAACAAATGGCTGACCCACCCTCTGTCCAGTTGAATAAAGATAATCATAGGGTTGAGGAACTTCATCCTTAAAGATGACTTTATTGCGCGCAAAAGACATATTGGGCCTTACGAAGTAGGAAAAATCCCCCAATTTATCCTTCCAGCTCAATTCGATTTCATACCCGTGGTTCTCAACTATTCCAATATTTACTGCCGGTAAGGTGACTGCAATAATGCCGGGCACTGTATTGCGGGTGGTAAGGATATTATCCCGGTATTCATAAAAATAATCAAAGTTCAAACCAAGTTTCCCATTCGCAAATTTCATATCAATCCCATAATCCTGCTTTTTGGCTTTTTCCCAGATAACATCAGGGTTTCCTACTTTTATTTCAGAGGCAATGATTTGATTCTGAGGATTATCTGATCCAAAATTGTAGCCTCCTGAATTAGCCGAATAGCTGTTGGGCAGATACAGGAAACGGTTGCTACCCTGCCTGTCATTCCCTACGACACCATAGGATGCCCTGAGCTTCAGAAAACTAATAAACTTAAATCGCTTCATGAAATCCTCCTCCGTGACTACCCATCCGCCTGAAACAGAAGGAAATAAACCAAATCGCTTGCCCGGGGCAAAATTCTCAGAGCCATTGTATCCAAGGTTGATTTCAGCGAGGTATTTTGTTTTATAATCATAGGTAGCCCTGCCTACCAGGCCCACGTAGCCCATTGGAATTTCCGGGTTAACAGCAGGATAATAATTTTTGCTTTCGTTATAGAGCAATAAACCCGTAACAGTATGATCACCGAAACTCCGGTTATAGGTCAGCCCACCCTCCAGATACCAGTTCCTGGCTTTTGCAAATGACTCAGAATAACCCAGGGTACCGTCTGTACCGAATTTTCTTAAAACAACGGTAGAATCACCGGGAGCATTGGCATCCAGATCTGTCTTATACCACGCCTCATAATAGGCTGATGAAGTACTCCGTGTCTTATTATGGTTATATTCGCTGTTGTACGAAGCTTTAGACCTGAATTCCAGCCCTTTGGTGACAAAATCGAGCTTTTGATTCAGGCTGATATCAAAATTCTGAATATTTTTAAGATTATTGATAAATCCCCTTCCGTACAAAACCCCGAGGCCATCGGCAGGGATACTGGGGACATTGTGATATCTCGTTGCTGTTTGTATTCTTTTCCCGTCAACAATACCTGCGGTGATAAAAGGTGGCTGCTGATAGAAATAACGAAGTGGTTGAGATTGTCCGGTCGCGTCATTGGGAATATTCCTGTTTTCAGTTCGCCCTCCTATGCTTAACCCAAATTTAGTTGTTCGGGTAACTTCAATATCAATATTGGCCCTGTAGTTGTACCGTTGATAGGTAAAGTTCCAATTGTAATCCGTGTCGAATTGTTTCAACAATCCATCCTGAGATAGATGGCCTAAAGAAATAAAATATTTCACATTCTTTGTACCCCCCGAAATATTGATGTTTTGCTGGGCTTGAGGGGTCGAAGATTTCATCATATACTTCCAGATATTGAAGTCCGGATAAATCAGCGGATCAGAATGTGTGCGGTATTTTTCAAGGACAGCGTTGCTGAATTTCAGAACAGCAGCCGGATTATCATTTTTTTGCGCTTCATTATACATTTTAGCCCAGGTATAACTGTCGGCAAAATCAAGAATATTGGTTGGAACCTGAGCTCCGGAACTTAAAGAGAAGGAAATTTTCGGGGCGCCCTCTGTACCTCTTTTGGTGGTCACAATGATTACCCCGTTGGCGCCTTTTATCCCATAGACCGAAGTAGCGGAGGCATCTTTCAGTACTACGATCGATTCTATTTCATTTGGATCCAGTTGTGAAAAAGACCTTTCAACCCCATCAACGAGTGTGATAGGCGCGGAAGCTGCCTGTGAAAGGGAACCGATCCCGCGGATATAGAGGGTGGCATCATCGGCCCCGGGCTGACCGGAGTATTGCACAGAGGTCAAGCCTGTTACACGGCCTGCCAGGGTGTTGGCGATGCTTGCCTGGGGTGATTTGACCAGGTCGGCCGTTCCAACAGAAGAGATAGCGCCTGTAACAGTCATCTTTTTCTGTACGCCATAGCCAATGGCCACTACCTCATTCAATCCGAAGGTCATCTCCTCCATTACCAAATTGAACTTGGTTTTGTTGCCCAATGTAATCTCTTGTGATATCATCCCTACAAAAGAGAAGACCAGTGTTTTCGCATCTCCGGGTACCATAAGTCTGAAATTTCCGTCTATATCTGTCAGGGCTCCGATGGTGGTACCTTTTACAATTACCGTAACTCCGGGCAACGGGAGCCCTTTGTTGTCTTTGACCGAACCTGAAAGTTCTATTTTGCGAGGTTGATCGACGGGATTCCCAACATCTGATTGGCCATCCTTCCGAACATTCTCCTTCAATTCTTCCTTTTTGTACAGAAAAATTTGCCGGTCATCAATGCGGTAATTGATATCGTCGCCGCTGAAGAGCAGTTCCAATACCTTTTCAATGTTCGCTCCCGACACTGAGATGTCCTTCTTCGCATCTGTATTCAGGACATTCGCATTGTAGATGAAAATAAATTCACTGTTTTTCTCAATTGAATTTAAAATTTCAATTACTGAAGAATTTTGAAGCTGAAGGTTAATCTTGGTCTTTTGTGAGTAAGTACTGGCCGATAACATCATGGTACTTGCAAAAACGAAGGCCGTTAGTAGTTTCATTTTCAGTAAAATAACATTCAACCTCTTCCTTTTACAGGAAGAATGAACGATTACGTTTTTTTCCATAAATTTGAAATGATTTAATAAATTATTTGCCTACGGGTGATTTAATTTTAAGCCGGTTGATGTTGCGAGCATTGACCGGTTTTTTTCAATCATAAGAGTTGGTTACTTTTTTTCCATATTCTTTGAATTTTTGTCAGTTTAGTTTAAAGACATATTTATTCCCTTGTTTGGTGTAATTCATTTTCGAAATGAAGGCAATTCCATCCAGGACCCGTTCGAGATCGTCTTTCAGGTCGAGTTTTCCGTAAATTTTCTCCATTTTCTCAGCCGATTCGATCTCAATATTGGCATTGTAGTACCTCGAAACTCGCTTCAATACATCCGGAACCTCTTCATTGGTGAAAGTCAGGTAACCATCCACCCATGCCGTATAGATTTCTATGTTCTCAATGTTGGTAATCTCAAAATTTTCTCCATATTTGGGTAAAGTGGCTTTTTGATTTGGAGCAAGAAACACCTCTTTCGATCCTTCACTGTCGTTTGAACTCATGCTGACTTTGCCTTCCACCAAAACAACATGACATTCCACATCGTGTTCGTAGACCTGAACATCAAATTTGGTTCCGTAAACTTTCAATTTAAAAGCATCCGTTTTGACGAAAAAAGGTTTACTCTGATCCTTTGAAACTTCGAACAAGGCCTCACCAACCAGGGTGACTTCACGTTTTTGGCCACTGAAGATTGAAGGAAAAGTCAACTTCGATCCTGAATTAAGCCAAACTTTGGTTCCTTCGGAAAGTGTAATAAATGAACGCTTTCCGAACGGAACGATCAATTGATTTAAACTTTCGCCCGAGACTGCCTGCTTAACACTGGAAGAATCATTGACAACTATACCAGAACCATCCGCGGTAATTTGAATTTTTGATTGTTCACTGGTGATGTTAAGCATTTTGCCATTTGCCAATACTAGACGGGCACTTTCTGCTGGACGTATTACTGAAACAAATGCTGCGTCTGGCTTCTGCCTGGTAAGGAAAAACAGAGAGGTGCCAATACCTATTAATAATAGTATAGAAGCAGCATATCTGAAATATTGAAGCTGGATTTTTTTCTTTTGTGACTGAAGGATCTGATTCCAAAGATCTTGCTTTTTTTGTTGATCCTGATGAAATTTACCGGCATCCATGCCACGAAGAATCTTCACTGCAAGGGCAATTTCCTCTTTCTTTTCAGGAAAGCTTCTCACCAATTCGCTTAACTGATTTTTGGTTCCATCGTTAACAATCTTGTGAAAATCATCGTCAAGGATAAAGTCGTCTGTCGTAAAAAATTTGAAATGTTCGAAATTCATGATTCATTGCTTTATACCCTATTGAGAGGGAAAACAAAAAATCTGGACAAGAATTGTTGTGAATTTTTATTATTTACCTTTCGACATGAACCAAAGGATAATATTTGCGCCTTTACCAAATATTTTTTCAACTTCGGTCCTGATGGTCTTGATTGACCTATAGACCGATTTGTAACATGAATCAACTGAAATCTGAAGCATGACAGCAATTTCCTCGTAAGAGATTCCGTTCTCGAAGCGCAAAAAAACAATTTCCCTTTGTTTGGAAGGCAATTTACCAATGCATTGCATTATTATTGTATGCAATTGTTCGAGATTTTCCTTCTCAGAAATATCCTGATCTTCTGATTTAAAAAACTCAAAATTTTCCTCCTGCAGCTTCCCGGAAGGAATCATTTTCATTTGCTTATTGATCGTTAATAAAAGCTGACGACGAAAAGTGCTGATCAAATATCCCGTTAGGTTCTTTACTTCCCCGATGTTTTTCCTGTATTTTATAAGGTTCATGTAAACATCCTGTATGGTGTCTTCAACAGCTTGCTTGTCGGAGGTATGTTTCAGTCCATAGGTGAACATCTTATCATAGAACTGAAAATAGATACCGGACAATGCATCCAGATTTCCAGATTGTATGAACTTGTTCCATTCATTTATTGGATCATCGAATTTCATCTACCTTATTATATTATTTGTGTACAGCAGTATTTTACACAAAGAGCTGTTTGTTAGTCCGTCGAAGCCTAATAATGAAAATCCGGATCGCCAAAGATAATAATTTCGAAGATTTTATGATTATTTTTTTCCCTGGAACTGAGCTTCCACAGCAATCATTATGTTTACGCGAGCATTTGTCTTTACAACTTTTTAGGATCTTTCCGCTATCCCGAGCAGTATCGACGTGTCCGCAGGGCAGATTTGGCTGAACAAGGCTTTAGTCAGAAGGTGATCTCATACCTCCGCGAAAATGTAGAATACAATTTATCCCTGAGTCAAATTGCAAAACATTTCAATCTTTCTGCATCCCACTTTTCAGCCATCTTTCAACAAAAAACAGGACAGTCACCCATTAAGTATTATATCTCCCTAAAAATCGAAAAGGCCTGTCAATACCTGGAACTTTCAAATATGAAAATATGCGACATCTATCCCAAATTAGGGTTTGAAGATGGTGCATATTTTTCAAAAATGTTTACTAAAACAATGGGTATTTCACCTAGTAAATACAGGGAGAGGGAGAGAGAATGACCTTTATTGGTCTCGTTTTTCTGCAGCAACCTGTGCGCAGCATACGATTGAGGTTTGCAAATTTGAACCGACTATCCTTTTGCAAATATCTTCACAAATAATCCCAACAAATCCTCTTTCACTTTTTCATAATTTGGGAAATTATCGTTCGGAATTTGATGTGCCAGACTGTTGTTCCAGGCAGTACCTACTATTTTGTCCGTTTGTGGATTGATAAACTGTTCGATTCCAATAAATTGAAATCCCTTGAATTTCATTTTTTTTAGAAATGTGCTCACTATGGTATCGTAATTCAAGTCCGTATAAGCCTGTGATAACATCCATATATCGTAGTAATCCCGTGGGGCTGAATAGGAACGTTGTATAAGTGCGCGCAGTTTTTCGGACATCATTTCAACAATCGAATAACAAGGAACGCTACATACAGCCTCAGTAAGAAAGTCGGAGTAACCATGACTAACTTGCTTCTCTTCAATAGGCAACATCAATTCTTCATAAGTGATAATTTCAATTTTTACGCTTGTCAACCAACGCGCTGGCACTGGTGGTGCTTCACTTTGTTTGTGGTCGGCACCCCAAAATTTCACAAGAACCTGATAGCCTGTTGGTTTATTTTCATGCTCTAATACCAGAAATTTATCGACATGCGTTAGGATTCCGGCACGTAGATCAAGTAATTT
>CAYHFJ010000182.1:0-7115 GCA_964355885.1 uncultured Flavobacteriales bacterium | reverse complement strand
CCCTGAAATATTGCTATCCTTATTTTTTCCAAAGATCTTTTCTGGGCGCGGAAACAATTTCTTTCGCAATTTTTGGAAAAAGTCCCTGATATTCTTTTTTATCAGGTAAAGAAACTCCACAAAGATGGTAATCGGACTTGAAATGATTTTGGAGCGGCCAACTTCCAGATGATTGATGCTCTTTAGTTTAGGGGTAAAAAATCCTCCTTTGTGGATATATCTGATTTTTGTTTTATCCCTGCAGATCCGAATGATATCTTTTAATTCTTCATGTTTCATTGCTATCTATTAAAATGGGAAACTGCCTCTTCCTCTCTGAATGAATGCCATGATCCAATCTTTCCATATTTGGTTAATGGCACCGTAACAAGCATTTTTTCAAACAAACGAAAAAAAAGAATTGATGTTTCAAATCTGTCAACAATCTTATTATCGCCCTATTTATTTTGATATCTACAAGAGTTTTTTGATCTATTTGACCCATACTACCCCTAATTCATAAATTCATCACTTAAAAAATATTTTAACATAATGCTTGTAAATTAAATTATTATTTATATTTGATCCAAATAAACGTTAAATTTTGTACTCAATCAATTAGGAACCAACGTAAAAAGATTGGAATTAATAAAACTACCTGTAATTATATTATCCATTTAAGCAAATTACTGACTTATGAAAACGCAAAAATACCTTTATGACCGCAAGGGTCCCTGGCCTCAGCCTAGTCCGTCCCATCCCTTTGGTGAAGCGCCTGCAGTAGTACATATTCCTAAAGATGAACAGAAAGCCTGGTTTTGGAATATCGGATTGAGATATATCCGAAATACCTTGTTTTACTGGCCCACAGCACTGTATAAAGCCTGGAAGAATCCGACCTGGGAGATAATCACCGATGAAGTATTTTGCAACCAGATACTGACTACCCCTCTGGCCAAATTCTTAAATCCCGTCATTGACGATAATTTGCAGGTGGTCTTTAAGGATCTGCTTGAAAAAAAGGACTCCAATACAAAGTACTATGTCGCAGATTTTATCTGTATGAAAGAGGTAGTCCCGTTCAAAGGATTGTATGTAGCCAGTACGGCGGTACTTCTGAGCAAAAAGGAAAATGAATATAAGCTTAATCTGCATGCTATTTATGTTTATGAGACTGACCTTCTGACGACTCCTGAAGACGGGCAGGCATGGGACCTTGCAAAAAATTATGCCATGATGGGAGCTACCTATCGTATCTTACTCTCTACCCATCCGATTTTGCATTTCCCATTCGATACAATCAATGCAATTACCAAAACATCCCTGCCAACTGACAATACTGTATTTAAACTCTTATACCCCCATTTCCAATTTACCCTGACACTAAACAACAGTGTGCTTGAAAGCAGTAATTCACCGGTTGCCAATGATCAGAAACATCTTTATTCAGGTTTCTGCGGCCCCCAGGAAGGGTTGTTGACTTTGCTCGTCTCAGGTTATAAAGGCATTAAAGGAAATTCATCTTATCCTCCTTTCAAATGGACTTTATTACCTGGCAAAATTCATTCAGAATACGATGTTTATAATAGACACTATTACAACGCATTTAGAAGATTTACTGACGCTGTTGTTGATCATATACCGGAAAGTGAACATCCGGATATAAAAAGGTGGGCTGATTATGTTGCTCAATGGTTGCCCGGATTTCCTGATGGAACTGAAATTTTCGAAGGAGGGAACCTTTCCGGAACCCTGGCAAAGGTGATGTGGGATCTTTCTGTTGCCCATGCGACTGATCATCATTCTTATGGCACAATTCCCATTAACCGGATGCCTGTAAGAATGCGTGTTCCTCCACCGGCAACAAAAAATGATACTTTCAAGGTGAAAGACCAGGCGTCTTTAAAAGATGTTTTTAAATACGCACTTGAGTGGAAGTTGTTTTTCAACGACTGGACAGTTACAAGACTTATAGATGTTGATTATCATTTTGAAACGACAGAACTTCAGAAGCTTCAGTCAAATTTTCTTCAGGATCTTGCAGAAGTCGACAGGACAATGCCGGTCAAAAAATACATGGAGCTGAAAGAAATATCGATTAGCATTCAATTTTAGAACATGGTACGTCTCCCCTACAATATTTTCAAAGAGAATAAAAATTATACATTCTACAGGGATTTTGATTTGGAGGCAAACTGTGAGGTCATTTACAAAGTTCCCAATAACCCCCATGTCAATGCAGGAGAAATAGAAAGGCTGAGGAACGAACTCTCAATTTCAGATCATATTCTATCCTCAAGAGTGGCCAAAGGAATCCGTCTTGACAGGGCCGGTAACAAGGAGGTGCTCGTCAGGTCATTCATAAATGGGATTGATCTTCAGGATAGAATTGCTGAAGGGAATCTTGATTTTGCAGCCATTATCAAACTTTCCTTTCATATTGCGGAGGCATTGAAAGACTTGCATGATGCAGGCATCTTTCACAAAGATATCAAGCCAAGCAATATCATCATCAATGAAAAAACAGGATTGGCAACCCTGATTGACCTAGGTCTTAGTGAAAAGATGGGAGGTCACTCGCACATCGTTCCTACGGCTGAACTTGATGGGACACTTGATTACATATCCCCGGAACAGACCGGCAGAGTGAATCGTCATGTGGATTACAGGACGGACTTCTATTCTTTAGGAGTCACTTTTTACCATCTTGCCAGCGGTCAATTACCTTATTCAGGAGAAGAATCCCTATCGTTGATTCATAAACACATCGCAGCAGATATCCCATCATTGCATGTTAACTTTACTTCTGTCCAGATTCTATTTTCAAGGATCGTAGCAAAATTAATGTCAAAAAACCCCGACGACAGGTATCAAAGTGCATCAGGGTTGTTATTTGATTTGTTAAAATCTGATGAGATCTTTGAAAGCAATAGCTCAACCATTGATCAGAAAACGTATAAACTTGGTCAGTTTGATGTGAGCAATCAATTGCGTATTCCTGATCGGCTCTATGGCCGGGACAAGGAAATACTTCAACTTGAGCGAGCATTTGATGGCTTAAAATATTATTCCAAATCACTTATCCTGATCAACGGCCGGTCAGGTACCGGAAAAACCAGGCTTGCCCTTAAACTCAAAGAAATTGCACACAACAAAGGATGCCATTTCATTGAAGGAAAGTTCGATCATTTACAAAAGAATATCCCCTATTCAGCACTTATTAACGGACTTCAGTCCCACATTGACAATATTCTTGTTCATGAAGATGAAAGTGTAGCGTTTTGGTCAAACCGTTTTAAAAAGGCTCTTGGTAGATCCGGAAAAGTGATTGTCGACATTATTCCCAATCTGGAATTGCTGACGGGTCCTGTGGAAGAAGTTCCTGTGATGAGCAGTACGGAAAGCCAAAACCGCTTCAACAATGCATTCGTTAAGTTTATAATCTCATTGGGTACGGTTGATCATCCAACGGTGTTTTTAATAGATGACCTCCAGTGGGCCGATTTGGGTTCTATTACAATTCTGCAAAACCTGTTGCAGGAAGCATCCAACAAAGAGATCCTTATAGTTGGCACTTACCGTGACAATGAGGTTCATGAAGCTCATCCTCTGGCTGTCATGCTCAGGTCACTTAAAGATTCAGGTCTCGGGTCTGAAGAAATTGTGCTGGATGACCTTACTTTACAAGATGTGACAGAATTGTGCCACGACTGTTTTGGTGCCGATGAGGAAGTGAAGGAACTTGCTGCCCTCATTTACCAGAAGACAAACGGCAATGCATTTTTTACACTTCAGCTTTTAAGGGGATTACACGAAAACAGAGCCATTTATATTGACCCAAACAGTCGAAAATGGAAATGGAACACGGATAAAATTATCCTGGAGGAATCATCCAATAATGTAGTGGAGTATATGACTGCTAAATTGACAAAATTGAGCAATGAGGCATCCACTGTATTGAAATATGCTTCCTGTATTGGTAACAATTTCGATCGGCAGATTCTTGAAAAAGTCATCTCTATTTCGAATGAGCTTTCTGACAGGGGATTAGATGAAGCAGTTATCAACGGACTGGTGATCAGAAATCTAACCAGTAAAGAAAAGGGTTTGTATCAATTCGTGCATGACAGAATCCAGCAAGCTGCTTATCAAAATCTGGCGGAAGATGAAAGAAGCAATATCCATCTGAGTATTGGCCGCACATTACAGTCAATGGCTTTGAAAGAAGGGAAAAGTGATCTCCAATTTGATGTCGTTGACCAGTTGAACAATGGTTTAAAAAGTATCTCCTCCAGCCATGAAAAAGATCTTTTGGTTGATCTGAATATCGCAGCAGCGAAGATGGCAAGGAATGCTGCTGCCTATGATATCGGATTAAAATACGCTAAAACCGGTTATTTCTTATTGCCTCCAAATCATTGGGAAATAGCCTATACTATTTCCCTCACATTGTTCAATGAAATTGCTGAGAATGCCTTTTTAAAAACAGATTTCGAGGAAGCACATAAACACATCGATGAAATTTTAAAGCATGCCAGAACTGTTCTTGATACTGATGTCGCCTACAAGCTCAGGGTTTTAGTATACCATGCACAAAATCAATTAATTGACAGTATTTATGCCGGACTTGCCTATTTGGAACAATTGGGGGTATTTTTACCCAAAAATCCAGGTAAGCACACAATCATACTTTCTTTCCTCAAAACAAGGTGGACATTGAGAAATGAGACCATGCAATCATTGCTTGATAAACCTCTCATGACTGATCCTGTTAAACTGGCTGCCATCCAAATGCTCACCTATCTCAATGGTCCTACTTATATTGGATTACCAAACCTGAACCCCATCCTGATATTTGAGCAGGTTAGGTTGTCTGTAAAGTATGGAAACACCTCTGCCTCTTCCAGTGGTTATGGTGGTTACGGGCTTGTTCTTTGCGGCGTTACAGGAGAGATGAGACATGGGGCATTGTATGCACAATTGGCCAAAGATATTGTCGAAAAATATGATGCCCGGGAGGAATTTGCCAAAGCCCACTTGATCAGCAATGTTTTTGTGAGACATTGGTCCATGCCCTTGCCCGAATCCCAATCATCAACAAACGAGATCTATCTCCGTGGGGTTGAGGCCGGAGATTACGTTTTTGCTGCTTATGGAGCAGAAGTGTATTGTTTCATGCATCTATTCGCCGGAACACCGCTTAATCAGTTTTATGAGGAGGTGGAGGTGTATGACCATGCAGTATTAAATGTGATCAATCAAAAGAATACTGCAGTAGCCGTCTCTTCTATCAGGCAGACAATCAGTCACTTGATGGATCCGTATTACCATTCAGGGAAAATCAAGGGAAGCTTTTTTGATTACGACGAATCTTTTGATTATCAGATAAAATCAAATGACCTAAACGGGATTTTTAAGGTTGGAGTTTATCAGATGATGATGTACTATCATTTTGAACAGTATGATCAGGCAGCTGTCGTTGCACAAATAGCAAAAAATTACAAAGATGCCGGAATTGCTTTGTTTCATATTGGTGCCTATTATTTTTATAACGCTTTAATCATTCTGGCCAGGCTTCCTGAAATGAATAGAAGCCAGAAAATAACTGCACGTTTGGATGTGGCAATTTGCCTTCAAAAAATAAAATGGTATAAAAAATTTGCACCTTTCTCCTACGACAATAAATACTTACTCATCCTTGCTGAGCTAAATCGATATAAGGGCAATAAGCAGAAAGCACGTGATTATTATGAACAATCTATTCATCTGGCAGGTACCAATGGGTTGATACAGGAGTGTGCATTGGCTTGCGAACGATATGCTTCGTACCTTGACGAGTTAGGATTGGTGGAATCTGTGATTTATTACCTTAAAAAAGCAATCAGTAATTATTATACTTATGGTGCGTTGTCGAAGGTCTCCCTTCTTCAAAAAAAATACAGTAATTACCACCTCATGTCCGGCAACCAGTCAGGAGGAGATTCACTTACCAGATCAACTTCCCTTACCTCTGCAAATCTCAATATTTCAACTATTTACAAGGCATCTCAGTTGATCTCCGGGGTAATAGTTCTGGATGATCTGTTGCTCAGAATGATGTCCTTGCTACTGGAAAATGCAGGAGCCAACAAGGGCTGGTTTCTGATCAGGGAGGAGAACGACTGGTGCATCAGGGCCTATAGTGACATCTCCAAACCGGAAAGCACATCAACCGAAATGATTGACGTATCCAAAATGGCCAGAGTCGAATGTCCATTGTCCCTCAAAATAGTGCAATATGCCGAGCGTACAGCCAAGGCAGTGGTTTTGGGTGACGCATCAAATGTTGGGAAGTTTACCCAGGACGAAATGGTAAAACAACTCAAAAGCAAGTCTGTTTTTTGCAGTCCTGTCATCAATCAGGGTAAAATGCTTGGGATGATATATCTGGTCAATGATCATATTGTCAATGCATTTACTGAGGAAAGTATTGATCTCCTCAATCTGCTTTCGTCTCAACTATCCGTCTCGCTCCAAAATGCTTTGCTATATGATAGCCTGGAGTCACAGGTAAAGCAAAGAACCTCCGATTTGATCATCGAGAGGGATCTTTCTGAAAGCCTCCTAAAAAATATTCTGCCTACAAAAGTGGCCGAAGAGTTAAAAAACGCAGGAGCTGTTGAAGCACGATATTTCCCCAAAGCATCTGTATTATTTACTGATTTTAAGGATTTTACCCAGCGCACCAAAGAGGTTAAGCCGAAAAAATTGGTTGAGGAGCTTGATTTTATCTTCAGCCGCTTTGACGAAATTGCTGAACTTCACGGCATTGAAAAGATTAAAACCATCGGCGATTCCTACATGGCAGCAAGCGGTATCCCCGTTCCCGGCATGAATGATGAAGTTAGAATTATCAGCGCAGCAATTGATATGACTGCATTTTTAGAAGAGGTCAAGCAAAAAAGAATTTCTGAAGGGAGCGATTTCTATTTTGAAGCCAGGGTTGGGATTCATACAGGGCCTGTAATTGCCGGAATCGTAGGGAAAAATAAGTTTGCCTACGACATCTGGGGAGGAACGGTGAACCTGGCATCCAGGATTGAATCCAATGGGGAGGCCGGCCGGATAAATATTTCTGGTACCACCTACGCCTATGT
>CAYHFJ010000181.1:0-7167 GCA_964355885.1 uncultured Flavobacteriales bacterium | reverse complement strand
GTAGCCTGAACATGCATAATAAAGAAATCAGGAGAATAATTTTCTACAGTACCATGGTCTTGATGTCCCCATGTCAATGGTAATTTTTTCTGGCCATCCCAAATGAAGGTGTAGTCAAACTTCCAATGCTCATTACCGGTTACATAGGCAAGATTTGCAAGAGCTTTATTCCTTGATACCAACGGTTTGTCTTGCAAAATGCCTTGATATGTCGACTTCACATCATCCAGCTTATAAGCCAATCTGAGATTAAAACGAGGAAGCAGTTCATAATTAAAAGTGAATTGAATACTATTCGAATAGGAGGATCCTTTCAGATTATAAAATAAAATGGAAGATGAATCTGAATAGGGATCAACTATCAACTGATCAATGAAATCAGTCCGATAAATATCAGCACTTAAGGATGCTTCACGCTTTGTTAAAAGGAATTTGAACGTTGAATTAAAACCGTAATTCCAGGCTCTTTCGGGAAGTATATTTTCCGTAATAACTAAAGTTTTAGAAGATGCCATTACACTGATATTATCTGCATAAACTGAAGGCACTCTAAAACTTCTTCCCATACTTACACGTGAAATAAAATTTTCCGTGAAATTATACTTACCATGAAATCTGGGAGTAAAAATCCAACCGTAATCATTGTGGTAATCCTCTCTTACTCCCGCAATAGCTGTGAGCTTGTCAATATAATTATAAGTATACTCAGCGAAAACACCGGGAACATTTTCAATCACTTGGGTGTTCAGCAAATTATACTTTTGTTCTGTTATGTCATATCTATAGGCTACCCCGACTTTATACTGGTGATTAGTCTGAGCAAATGTATTCTGATAAATACTTTGCAGGAATAGACTTTTTTGAGTGGCGTCAAAGGTCTTTAAACCGAAAGAAGATTTAAGTTCATGAATAGATACATCTACAATATTCCCAATGCTTTTAAATAAATTTTCCGGGTAGACAATCCCAACTTTAACAAAAGCTTCTGCACGACGATTGTCAACTCGTGTTTTATATATTTCTCCAGAAGGTCCGCTTCCCGGTGCAGCGGCGGTTTGCCCTCCTTCTCTTTCATCTGAAAGAATTTTTAATCCAACTTGTGACTCGACCTTTTGTCCACTGTGATACTGCCATCTGTTATACAGATTCAATTGCTGACCGGTAGGTACATCTTTAAAATTGTCCCCATTATGATCCATCTCCCGTCCCATGAAATTCCCATGCAACATCAGAATACTACTCCACTTTTCATTGATTTTTTTTCGAAAGTGAGTGTTGACTTCAGAATTTCCATTCAGCTCTCTGAAGAGATTCAGGTAAAACCTGGGAGTCTCATCTAATTGAGGTTTTAGAAATTCTATATTTATCTGACCTGTTGTAGATTCATATCCATTCAATACAGAACCACTTCCTTTTGTAACTTGAATTGATTCCATCCATGGGCCGGGAATAAATGTTAAACCATAAATTCCACTTATCCCTCTCATTGAAGTTATATTCTCCGTCATGACTTGAGAATAAATTCCGGCAAGTCCGAGCATTTGGATTTCTTTAGCACCGGTCACGGCGTCTTTATAAGCTACGTTTACGGTAGGACTTGTTTCGAAAGCTTCTGATAAATTGCAACAGGCAGCTTTTAACAATTCTTTTTGAGTTATCTTTTCTACGTTAATTGTCTGAAGAGTAGAAATCCCTATGGACTCTCTGCGTGACGTTATATCAACACTTTTCAACTCCAGTGTACTGTTGAGTCGAACTTTAACAGGCTCCGCATTCTCAATCATTATGGTATCAGCTTGAAAACCCACAAAACTAATGATCAAATCGGCAGGAAGCATTTCCGGCAAAAAGATGGTAAATTTTCCATTAATGTCAGTGCTGACAGCATCCGTACTGCCTAGCCAATAGACATTTGCCCCTTGCAAAAGCTTTTCACTTTTATCAGTATTATTGAATTCAAAAACTTCTCCTTTTAGCTGTTTCTGGGCTACAACAAAACCTGATAAACAAATGAATAGTAATAGTGATGTAAAAAGCTTGAACAGGGATCCATTAATATTTTGTTGAATCTTGCCTTGAACACAGCTTCTGAATAAATTAGTACAACAGAATCTACAAAAATTTATTTGCAAAAACGTCAGTTTGAAGAATCCTTCGGGAACTTGATTAAAACTCATATGAAATGATTTTTTTGTGATTAGTGAATACACGAAAACGCATAAGCTACTCAGGCAATTCGCCTAGAATCACAAAACTCAAATCAGAAGAAGTTGAGAAAAATAAAGAAATGTTTTACCTCCGGTATAGAATGGAGGCGCTTTATTGCAGAATGTGCTGCTTAGGAATGCAGGCTCTTTTGCTACTTTTGTTTCAGAAAAATTATCGACAGCTTTACTTTCTATATTCAATTGCTGAAGCTTATAAAAGAGAGAAGATACATCCACCTTGTGATAACTAATTTTCAGCTCACAACATTTCTTTTTTAAAAATTCATCAGGGATGTTTTTTTTGCAGACAGAAGATTTTTTTGAGCAGCATGAATTATGTTGAAAAAAAGATACCTCTTTCGTGGTCTTCTTCGAGCAATAATGAACCGCAAGCACTACTCCACCAGATGAAATGAAAATCACCAATGAAAGAAAGAAAGCCAAAAATCGTTTTGCAAGATTCATTATTCCACAAAGGTATAAAAAAATATGAAAATGAGATGAACTAACTGGAAATCAATGCTATTGAACAACAATTTTACCTGCTATAAACACTTTGTTTTCTTCAAAAACTGAATAAATGTAGATTCCCGGACTAAGTAGAATTTGACCAAGTATCGTTGTACCGGGATTAAGATTCCGGCGGAAAATTATCTTCCCGGTGATGTCATAAAGTATAATCTCCGGATAACTTCTACCGAAATACAGGACAGATAAATTCTGACCCTGCGAAATTAGATTTGGTATTTGAAATAAGTCTGCATAGAATGCATGCGCTGATGTTGATTGACAAATATCAAAATAAACAATGATTGAATCAATGTTCGAACAAGCATTTACATCGGTTACTTCCACATAACATAAAGCTGAATCAATAACAGAGGAGGAACTGGAAGCTAAAAAAGTTTGATTCGCACTACCATCTTGCCAAAGATAGGAACTATATCCCGGACCTGCATCGATCAAATAATTTCTTGTATTACAAATTGTAGTATCTGGGCCCAGATTTATAAAAGGTTTCAGGTAAACCTCAGTGCTGACCGTATCAGAAACTTTAGGACAACCAAACATGCTTGTCATCGAATACCAGTATTCACCGCTAGCGTTTATGACCAGTGAATTTGTTGTATCCCCGGTATTCCACAAATAATCCGAACCCATAGGAGCCGAAAGTATGACGTGGCCTCCCTGACAAAAACTGAGGGGTCCGGAGGTATTTACATAAGCGGAATAATTATCAATTATAATATTTAAGGGATTCGAAGCAGACTTACAATTATGTATATCTGAAGCCTGAACAAAATAGACACCTTCAGTAAGAGCCATAAACGACGTATCAGTAGCACCAATCACAGGTTCCGCATTTCCGGTCTGCGCATACCACCATTGATAATCCAGACTGTTATCAGGAGTGAAAAGAGTCAGGCTGTCACCGACACACATGAATTTATTCCCACTAAAATTTAATACGGGTGTTAACGGGAGAGAATACAAAGAATCTAAGGTGACGGTATCAGCGTCACTGCCACAATAATTATCTACTCTCAACGTATAATTTCCGGTTTGAACAGGTCTGATATTATATGTGTGAGCATCCGAAATGAGTGTATCATTCAAAAACCATGAGTAGGTAAAGGAAAGACCCGGGGGAGCCAGATTAACCAATTGTCCACCTGTACAAATACCAAAGGTATCAACAAGACTCAGGCTTGCATCAGCAAGATTTGCAAAGAACAAGTAATAGTTGGGGGTTTTGGATACGATCCCAATACTATCTGTAATAATTGCTGTATAGTTTCCACTGGAAGTTACTAATATGCTGTCTGTATTTTCTGAGGTAGACCAGCGGATAGTACAATTTGCCGCAGGGGTTGGAACAAGTTCTAATTTAACTGAATCACCTTTGCAAAAATAATTTCCTGCTCCTACAATTTTGAAGGGAGAATTGATCAATCCCAGACTATCGGTTTTTATTAAATAAATATGCGCTGAATCGAAACTATTAGTTCTTCCAAGGATAACAAAACCCCCATCGTAAGTTTCCTGCATGTGGATTGCAACATCATCAAATGTGGCACCGTATGTTCTGCTCCAAAGGCTATCGCCTTGAGCATTCACCTTCATCAGCAGAATGTCATTGAGTTGAGGAAAATATTGATGAGGAATACTCGCTAAAATCACAAAGCCACCATCAAGCGTTTGTCTGGCATTTCTGCCTGACTCATTCCGGGAGCTACCTAATTCTTTCTGCCAAACAACAATTCCAAGACTATCGAGTAAAGTGAGGGAAATGTTTTTATTATCTAATGTGTCACGATCTCCACATATAATTGTACCACCCTCTCGTGTAGTTGCAATAGAGTTTGAAACAGTATTCCAGGAATATAAGGTGTCGAGGTTCAACACTCCGTCAGCACTAATTTGCCGGACTTCTGTGACATTAAAAATGGCAGGTGAAGAATAATAAAAATCAGGATAATGCCCTAACGTAAAAAAATTCTCATTAATTCCTTGTGCGGCATCGTGTTCGTTCATCAAAGAACCATCGAATGAAACGAAGCTTGTCCAATTTGTACTCAGGTCAGCATGCAATTTAGTGAGTGCATAATAATTCTGAGAAATAAATCCGTCGGTATAAGTTGAAATAGCGAGGTTAGAATCCACTGTAGAAATGATACCGATTCCCTGAGTTGCCCATCCGTCGAAAGGAGGATATGTTTTTGAATTCAGCAGGTTGCCGGTAGCACCAATTTTTACCACCTCAGCAACCGCATTATAAAGAACGGCATCATGGGATCCGATGAAAGCATATCCACTATCCTTAGTTTGGACAATCGATGAACCTTTTTGATTAAAACCATCTCCGTATGACTTTGACCATTCTTCGTTACCCAGACTATCCAGCTTCAATACATAATAGGCACGCGTATGATAAACAGTGTCATCTCTGCTACCTATGAGAATATAGCCATGCTCCAGTGTTGGTCTGACCAGAGTAGCCTCTTCATTTAAATAGCCACCAAAAACGTGTTCAAAACAGGGTTGTGCTGTCAGGGTAAAAAAAGGAGATGTGAACAATAAATAGAAAAGAACTAATCTAAGATACAGCATGAATTTAATCGAATTCATACGGTTGGGCTCACTCATGCTACAAAGGTAGTGAACTCCTGCAAATCCTTCATTAATATTTAATTAAGGATTCTGAATGTATGAGTTAACACATGAAAAAAAATCCAAAGAGACCCATTATCTGCTGTTAAAAGCGAATTTTGTCAAATTCAATCGTGTCAAAGCTCAATATTTAAGGACGTTTGCTGAATTTTAACAAGAAGACACCATTAAATGTGAACTCAATAACAATATTTGTTTTCAATAATCAGTTTTGCTGCAATTCTGCGACGTGCCTCCTTTACATTCATGGAAGGCATTTTAGTGAATCTCTTCAAGCCCATAAGCAGCATTCGTTGTTCGTCACCTTCAGCGTAAGAAGTGATTGCATCTTTACCTGCTTTGTTAATTCGATCTGCCGCATCATACAGATAAATACGCATGATGTCGATTTGTTCTTTACAGGCTTCTTCTCCTTTGATACTACATAACTTTTCAACTCTCAGCTGAACCGACTCCGAAACATACAGATCAATAAGCATATCTGCTATATTCATAAGTACCTCTTGCTCCTTAGCGAGTTCCATCATGAGTTTTTGGACAGCAGATCCGGCAACAAGCAGAACAGCTTTTTTAAAATCGGAAACAGCTTTTTTATCAGCTTCAAAAGTGCCCTCCGAAGCCTTTCCGGAATCAGGGATTTGCATTAATTCTGCTGCCACCTTTGTTGCAGGTCCAATAAGATCGAGTTCACCCTTCATAGCTTTCTTCAGCATCATATCAACAGCCAGCATTCGGTTAATCTCGTTAGTTCCTTCGAATATTCTATTTATCCGGGCATCTCTATAAGCCCGATCCATAGGTGCATCTGCGCTATAACCCATTCCACCATAAATCTGGACACCTTCATCAGCAACGTAATCGAGTACTTCGCTGCCATCTACTTTCAAAATAGCTGCTTCAACAGCAAACTGCTCTACACCTTTTAATTTGGCTTTTCCTTCTTCCATACCGGAAGATATCAGCGTAGAAATGGCATCTTCCATATTGCGACTGCAGCGAAAAATTGCTGATTCACATGCGTATATGCGTATTGCCTGTTCCGCCAATTTATAACGGATTGCTCCATATTTAGAAATAGGTCGGCCAAATTGCTGACGTTCGTTAGCATATATGATTGATTGGGAAGAAATACGTTTAGCTCCACCAATTGCGGCTCCTGCCAACTTAACACGTCCAAGGTTTAAGATATTAACGGCGATCTTAAACCCATTACCACGATCACTTAGCAAATTTTCTACCGGTACTACACAATCGGTGAAAAAAATCTGTCTGGTACTGCTGCCTTTGATTCCCATTTTATGCTCTTCAGGGTTAAGAGTAATTCCGGGAAAACTACGTTCGACTATAAAGGCGCTTAAGTTCTCATCGCTATCAATTTTAGCAAAGACGATGTAGATGTCGGCAAAACCACCGTTTGTGATCCACATCTTCTGGCCGTTGAGAATGTAGTTTTTCCCATCAGTGGATAAAACAGCTTTTGTTTTTGCCGCGTTAGCATCAGAGCCGGAACCTGGTTCAGTCAGACAATACGCAGATTTCCACTCACCTGTTGAAAGTTTTGGAACATATTTATTCTTCTGAGCCTCGTTTCCATAATATAAGATTGGAAGGGTTCCAATGCCAGTGTGTGCTGCATAGGCAACTGAAAAAGAATGACCGGCTCCGAGATATTCTGTTGCCAGCATTCCTGTTACAAAATCCTTTCCAAATCCGCCATAACTTTCGGGTATTGAAATTCCCAGAAGACCCAGATCGCCTGCTTTATCCAGAATACTTTGCATCAATCCTT
>CAYHFJ010000180.1:0-7170 GCA_964355885.1 uncultured Flavobacteriales bacterium | reverse complement strand
GGTACAAGACATATAATCACTATTGCAACATTTATAAAGTTAATACCCTGCATTGGAATCGGTTTTGCCGTAATGGATCCTTCGACTCCATATTGGGTTTTTCTGATCCTGGCTTTTACCTGTGGATTTGGTGGAGGTGATTTCTCCTCCTACATGCCAAGTACTAATTTGTTTTTTCCAAAACATTTAAAAGGAACCGCCTTGGGAATTCAGGCAGGTATTGGAAATTTCGGAGTGAGCTTGGCCCAGTTTATGACTCCAGCCCTGCTTAGCGTTTCAATTTATGGGGCTGCCGAAACTTTTATCAAAGTTGAACCCAAAACAAAAGAAGTTATCGGATCTTCTGAGATTTATTTACAAAACGCGGCTCTGTGGTATATTCCATTTATCATCATCATGACGGTTTTATGCTGGTACACTTTACGAAGCATTCCTATGAAGGCATCATTCAAAGAACAGTTGGATATTTTCAAAGAGAAACACACATGGTTCTGTACGATAACATATGTTATGACTTTCGGTTCCTTTGCCGGATTATCTGCCGCATTTCCGTTGCTGATAAAATCACTTTACGGAAACTTTGAAGGTGCTCCCGACCCACTGAAGTACGCGTTCTATGGCCCCCTCATTGGCTCAGCAAGCCGTGTGCTGTTCGGCTTTGTTTCCGATAAAACAGGTGGAGCTGTTCTTACAACCATTACAGGACTCGGGTTAATAGCCGGATCTGTCATGCTTATAACTATGGGACTCGTCGCTCCAACAGGAATGGAACAATTTCCGATGTTTATTTCTGTAATGTTAGGGTTGTTTTTTTTCACCGGTATGGGGAATGCCGCCACATTCCGGCAGTACCCGATCATCTTCGGACATAATCCAAGACAAGCTGCGGGTGTTATTGGCTGGACATCTGCTGTTGCGGCTTATGGCCCCTTTATTTTCTCAATGATAATTGGTTCGGTTATCGGTGTAACCGGAAATGCAACTTATTTTTTCTACGGTTTAATTCTTTTCGTATGTATTGCAACCTGGATAAACTGGCACTATTACCATCGTAAGGGCTGTGAATGCCCAAGCTGATTATCGATGTATATCCGGATTATAAAATACATGATATCCGTCATTAAATTTCAACCTTGGCTCTGCCTGTGTAATTTCTTCTTTTTCAAGCTCTTATAAAATTAGAAGTCCGAAAAAACCGTTCTGACCTAATTAAGGTCAGGTGTATACCTGATCTAAATCATACTTGAAATCATTATAAGATCTGACTTTTACAAAAACAGTATCTTAAATTACTATTATGAATAATATTTTCACCGAAACGGATTTCATCAAAAGAAATGTTGAAAAAGACACTAACGGGCAACCGGAATATTCACCTATGGATCCGCCAGATGCATACAAACCTCCAGCGATTGAGGCTGTGCCTTATGAAAAACTCTCACCTATACTGCAACATCTTTCTGATGAACATAAAATTATTCTGAAAGAATTGGAGAAATTCGAATTGACACTAAATGAAGTACGGGAAAATGGAGTCAATAAAGAATTAAATAAAAAACTCGGCGATTTTTTTCAGTTTCTGGATGAGATTATAGTAATGCACAACCTCAAGGAAGAACGGGTTTTATTTCCGCTGCTTCACGACCGTCTGATCGACAAAGGTGAAAAAAGCACTGCGGAAATTCCCGAAACTGCAGTGGACATGCTCGAAAATGATCATATTAAAACCATGCAGCTTACAACGCTGGCGTTTAGTTTGATGGGAATGGCATCTCGGCTTACAGATTTGTCTTCGCGAGCCGTTCTTGTTGATACCGCGGTAGAACAGGGTAAGTCACTGGTAGAATTAATCCGTCTGCATATTTTCAGAGAGGATAATGTAGTATTCGCACTGGCTCATAAGCACATTACAGACGGAGAGTTTAAGGAAATGGAAAACCAGATGAAAAAATATTTTTCAATTTCCCTTTAAGAATTATTTGGAAATAAAGAATAATCGTACGAATACATTATATTGCAGTACAATGATTACAAAATGCTGAAGGATTCATTCAATAGAGTACACGATTACCTGCGGATTTCACTTACTGACAAGTGCAATCTCCGGTGTACGTATTGCTGTCCGGTAGATTTGCCGAAAGGATTTTATGCCGGCGCTCAAAAAATGTCGGCCGATGAAATCGAAAAGATAGTTTCTGTTTTTGTAAGCGAGGGCGTAAATAAAATTCGCCTGACCGGTGGGGAGCCGCTGATCAGGAAGGATGTGAAGGAGATTATAGCAAGGTTGTCGAAGTATCCTGTAGAACTGGCTATCACTACCAATGGGGTCTTCGTTGATGAGTTTATTGAAACTTTTAAAGAAGCACGAATTCACTCCGTGAATGTCAGTCTCGATACCTTGAAAAGGGAGAAGAATATTTTAATTACCCGGAGGAATGAATACGACAGGGTTTCTGGAAATATTAATCTGTTGTTGGAAAATAATTTCCATGTTAAGGTTAATGTGGTGGTGATGAAAGGTGTGAATGATGATGAGATACCTGATTTCATAGAATGGACAAAACAGCAGCCGGTTCATGTCAGATTCATCGAATTCATGCCTTTTGCCGGGAATCAATGGAACAAGGAAAAGGTGTTTTCTCACAAGGAAATACTGAAGGTGATTTCTTCCGACTATGAATTCATCAATTTACCGAATGGAAAAAATGACACCGCGAAAAAATATTTTGTGCCGAAACACAAGGGTACATTCGCTGTTATAAGCACAATGAGCGAACCGTTTTGCAGCGGTTGCAATAGAATGAGGCTGACTACCGACGGTAAAATGAAAAACTGCCTGTTCTCAAAAGGTGAAATGGACATATTGGGAGCTCTCCGCAAAGGCGAGAATATTCTGCCCCTAATCAAAAAGTGCCTTGGAGAAAAAGAAGAGGCATTGGGCGGACAGTTTACTTCCATATACAGTGAAACAGACGCATCTGCAATTAGTAACCGGAGTATGCTGGCGATTGGAGGGTAAATTTTTTTGATAACCGTTATGTGTTTTTTCTCATAACGATATTATAGAACTAATGCCTGATAAGAAATTGAAAATACAAGGCCGCATCTGGCTTGAGACCCAAGGCGGATTGCTAATAGGGATTGGCAGGACAAAACTTCTTGAAAAAATTAGTGAGTGCGGTTCGATCGCCCAGGCGGCAAGGAAATTGAATATTTCATATCGGCAGGCATGGGCAATGGTAAAGGAGATAAATAAAAGTGCGGGAAAAATTGTAGTTGAAAAAACATCGGGAGGAAAAAACGGAGGCGGCGCGAAAATTACAACCGCAGGCCACGAAATTATATCAGCCTATAAAAAACTCTCCGATAAATTTGAAAAGTTTAAAAAGGAATAACCCAATTAACCGAATCGATGAACGAAGCCGGTCTGATATTTTTTTTATTGCTCTTTACGGTGGCATTCCTGTATTCGTCGGTTGGCCATGGAGGTGCCAGCGGATACCTTGCCCTGATGGCACTTTATGGTATTGCTCCAATAGAAATGAAACCCACAGCCCTGTTGCTGAATATTTTTGTCTCGTTGATCGCTTTCATTCAATTTTACCGCGGTGGAAATTTCTCTTGGAGAATTTTTCTTCCATTCGCTATTGCGTCTGTTCCCGCTTCATTCATAGGCGGATTGATCGTTCCCGAAACGGCCATCTATAAACAAACACTTGGAGCCTTGCTCCTTATTCCCGCTATACGTTTTATCAATCCTTCCATTGTCAGCCCAAATAAGCTGAATGAATTTCGGTTCGTGGCAGCTATACTGATCGGCGCATGCATCGGTTTCCTCTCAGGCATGATCGGAATCGGCGGCGGTATCATTCTTTCCCCCTTGCTGCTTATGCTGGGGTGGACAAACCTTAAACAAACGGCAGCCATCAGCTCTCTATTTATTTTTGTAAACTCCGTTTCAGGATTAGGGGGTCAATTGGTGCATGGAATCTCATTCACCGATAATATGTTGCATTCTGTGGTACTTGCATTAGCGGGAGGCCTGCTTGGCTCCTATCTCGGGGCATTTCATTTTAACTTGAACATCCTAAAAAAAATACTCGCACTCGTTCTCCTTATCGCAGCGGTTAAACTTCTTTTGACATGATAAAAAGGAGAAATGTCAGCGGATTTATTCTCGCGGGCGGAAACAGTTTTCAGCAATATCACGAAGCTTTAAAATATACGATTTTATGGAAATAACAATTTTAGCATTTGGGAAAATCGCCGATATCACCGGACGGCATGAATGGAAAATCAAAGGCGTTTCAGACACGGGTTCTGTTCGAAAACACCTTGAAATAAATTATCCGTCCCTGAAAAAAACAATGTATGTTATGGCAGTCGATAAAAAAATCGTGCAGAATAATTCCGCATTGAATGAAAACAGCGTCGTCGCTTTATTACCTCCGTTCTCAGGAGGTTGAACAAATAGTTAAAGGGTAATTAATATGAATACTGAGAGGTATCAGAAACAGATTTTGTTGAAAGAGTTCGGAATTTCGGCTCAGCAAAAACTTCATGAGGCAAGTGTCCTTGTTGTAGGGGCTGGCGGACTCGGATGCCCCGCGTTGCTATACCTTGCGGCCGCAGGTGTGGGTAGGATAGGTATCGTTGACTTCGACATTGTTGAAGTTTCTAATTTGCACAGGCAAATTCTTTACACGGCGGAGGATGCAGGAAAAAGTAAAGCCGTTACCGCCGGTGAAAGACTCGGAAAAGTAAATCCGGAAATTGTGATCGATGTTTTTAACCTAAAACTTGATACAACCAATTGCCTGGATATCATCCGGAATTTTGATCTCATCATTGACGGTTCGGATAATTTTCCCACACGATACCTGATTAACGATGCTTCTGTGCTTCTGAATAAACCATATATATATGGATCTGTGTTTCGTTTTGAAGGCCAAGTTGGTGTTTTTAATTCAGGCACAAAAGAAACCAGCGCGAATTACCGCGATGTGTTTCCTGTACCGCCCGGAATCGGGGAGGTTGCCGACTGTAATGAAGCAGGTGTGCTGGGTGTGCTGACGGGAATCATTGGAAGTATGCAGGCATCTGAAGCGATCAAGATTATTACAGGAGTCGGAAATGTACTTGCCAACAAGTTGATTACATACAATTCACTTTATAATTCATTCTATGAAATCAACATAGAGAGGCATCAGGAATCGCAAATAAACATTCCTGAAAATGCCGGTGATTTTATGAAGATGAATTATGAATTTCATAACAGTTGCGAACATAATATACAGGAAATTTCAGCGGAAGAATTTGCGATATTGTCGGAGAAAGAAGAATGGCAGGTCATTGACGTGAGAAAAATAGGCGAGCTCCCTGAAATGTCAGAGCTAACATCGAAACGCATACCGCTTCATGAAATCAGCAGCCGCCTGCCTGAAATTGATTTTAACAAATCCGTACTTTTTTTCTGTCAGTCGGGAATAAGAAGCATGGAGGCATTAAATATTGTTATTGAAAATAATAATAACCATAAAGTATATAGTTTAAAAGGGGGAATAGTAGAATGGATAAAATATCAGAAAAGAAAACCTGTCAACCTGTGAAGGAAGCAAAGCGAAAAGATGTATTTGTAAACGGGGCGATCACGCCGGCTTTCATAGCTGAAGCGATAGGAAGACACAGCACGAAAAAAAATATTGGCGCACATTGCATTTTCCTTGGGCAGGTACGCGGCGATTCTGTCGGCGACAGGGAGGTAATAGCCATTGAGTATTCGGCATACAATGAAATGGCGAATGAAGTATTTTACGGAATACGGGAAGACGCTTTTTCAAAATATTCATTGACATGCATGCATATTTATCATAGCATTGGAAAAGTAAATGCGGGAGAAATCTGTCTCTTTGTTTTTACCTCATCTGTTCACCGCAAGGAAGCTACTGAGGCATGCGCCGAAATCGTGGAGAGGATTAAGAAGGAAACCCCTGTCTGGGGCAGGGAGAACTTTGAAGATGAATCCTTTCAATGGAAACAAAATAATATTTGAATAACGGAAATCCAGAATTATGATAGATATCACAAGTAAATTCAGCAGCCACAGAATTGCGATTGCACAGGCAACTCTCCGGACCAGCGGCAAGGAAACCATCTATGCCATCGTCAACAAGAAGGTACCGAAAGGAGATGTATTCGAGTTCTCGCGCGCCGCAGGCTTACTCGCCATAAAAAATACCAGCGGTGTGATTCCCGACTGCCATCCATTGCCTATTGAATTTGCCTCTATCCGCCAGGAAATTGATGGGCTCGATGTACAAATCACCGTTGAAGTTCATTCCATTTACAAGACAGGCGTTGAGGTTGAAGCCATGCACGGGGCGGCGATAACGGCACTCACTATGTATGATATGCTCAAACCGATTGACAAGGGCTTGGAGATATTAAATGTTAAGTTAATTGAGAAGAAAGGCGGTAAGTCTGATTATGCGGACAAACCAAAACTCGATTTAACTGCAGCGGTGATTGTATGCTCGGACAGTATTTCAGCAGGAAAAAAACAGGATAAAGCGGGAAAATCTATCATTTCGAAACTGGATAAGTTCGGAATTGGAAAACCTGTTTATGAGATAATTCCTGATGAAGTGGAAATCATTCGTGAAAAACTGTATTCTCTCTGCGAAAAGAATTTCGACATAGTGATTTTCACGGGTGGGACAGGATTATCCCCACGCGACAAGACTCCCGAGGCCATCCGGCCTTTACTTGACAGGGAGATACCGGGAATCATGGAAGCCGCCCGTGCATATGGGCAGGAGCGAACTCCTTATTCCATGCTCTCGCGTGGTGTCGCTGGTATGAAAGGCAATACCCTCATTCTTACCCTGCCCGGATCAACGCGCGGAGCGGAAGAAACCATGGACGCTTTATTTCCACACGTGATTCATATTTTCAGTGTTGCCAAAGGCGAATCGCATGATAAAAAAATGAAACTCGGAGACCCAACTCCTTAATCTTTTAACCCAAACTATGCAATAGAAAAAAATCTATTGCATATAATCTCAGCAAAAAATCAACGCCTTCTTTTTATTCTAGAAAACGTTTTGCATGGATGTGGCTCCTGCCAAAATCTCAATAATTGATTTATTGATTTCGCTTTTCCCAACAGTA
>CAYHFJ010000179.1:0-7179 GCA_964355885.1 uncultured Flavobacteriales bacterium | reverse complement strand
CAATTCTAAACATCCTCGATGCATTCCCAATCTCGCCAATATTGCAATCCCCGATGTTGTCTGAAAATGAGCGGATAGATCCAGATACCGGGTCATAAAACTCTTCATTAAACACACACGATAAATATTTTGTATTATCTGTTGAGCTCGTCGAAGAGTAAGCATCATAAGCCGACTGTACTTGTCCTGCAATATTACAGCATTCAAAAGTAACATCTTTATTTTCCAAAAATGTTGAATAACTACCCGCGGCACTTACAATATTACATCTTTTGAAAAGATAATTATGGTACAAGTCGTTGTAAATAGTTCTTTGAGCGTTACTAATAATCCCTGCGCCATTATTAAAATTAAAATCACAATCATAAAATTTACCATTTGCTAAATCCTGGAAATTCCTTCCATCCACTTCCATCTCCAAACCTCCTCGAATTTTAGTCCCTCCCCAGGGTCCAAATCCGTTATAATTAAACTTGCATTGACTGGCAAAGAGACCGGTGCCTCCATTCCAATGAAAACCATCTCTACAGTTATGGTTAAATGAGGAATTAAGCAATCTAATATTCATAACTCGGAATTCTTCAGCAGGCCAAGGATGTAAGTCTCGAACCAAAATCCCATCTTGACCGAAATGATGAGCATCACAATTTTCAATACTGAGAGCAGAACAATTATCAATTCGAAAACCTCCGTATGGCAGGTTTATTCCTGCAAAGTCGATCGAAAAGTATCCACCGATATTGAAACCATATACATTTCCATCCAATTCAAGATTTGTGATTTCAAAATTTTTGCAATTAGATAATTGAATCATATATCCTGGGTATGCTGCAAACTTATAATCATGTACGTTGCCTAATGGAACACCTCGATGGCGGATATATCTCAAACCAGTTCCTGGGTCAAAAGCACCATACTTTAAACACTGATCAAACTTTAGAATAGGTTTCTGTCCAGTAATAGGATCGCTCAGACCCTCAATTACTATATTTTCACAATCACAAAACTGCAACGGACTGAATCCTTTTAAATAAGTATTAGGCAAACCATCTTGTCTACCTAATATATAAGTTCCGTAAGGTATTACCAGCTTTGCACCAGTGCTGCAATAATTCTGTCGAATAAAATCGGATGCCCACTCAAATGATTCTTGGTCACTAAGGTTGTCAGAACCATCCGCACCAAAATCTGTTTCAATGTTATATGTAGGCACGAATCGAATCTGAGGATTACAACTTGTGCAACTTGCCATTATACCTGTGTAGTCAAATGGTTGCAAAGGATCAATAAAACATGGAGAACCCAGCATCAAAAATGAATTGTCAGCCAATTCGACCGATCCTTCCAAAGCACAGTCGTTTTGATCTGTGATTAGATAAGAATATCGACCTACTCCAAGATTTTGAATCGAAGTGGTTGATTGGGCATTAGACCAATCCACGGTGTAAGGCGGAGTTGCACCGCTCAAATAAAGTGTGACTGAACCATCATTCGTGCTATCGGTGCTGGGATTGACGAACACCGGCTTGACTTCAAAATCGTCAGGATAACCAATTCTGATTGTATCATAACTTGAACAATTACTATCGTCTTTTGCAAAGATTCCATATAATCCAGGAGCTAATGGGCCGAGCAACATGACATTTCCACCAATTTCGAAATCATTGGCAAACCAACGATAAAAATAAGGAGATGTGCCACCTGAAGGAATAACCTCAATACTTCCATCGTCAGACTTATTACACTTTGAATCCTTTACTGTCACAGATAGTGAAAAACCATTTGAATCAGGCAAGAAAATACTCTGTTCGATAGAACATCCATTAGCATCTGAAACTCTTAAAGAATACACGCCTGAGAAGAGATATGATTTCAGTGAATCACCCACAACATTGTCCCAAAAGTATGTATACGGTAAAGTCCCACCGTTTATAGTAGCCAATATGATTCCATTTGCCACTCCACATTCCGGAAGTGATTTTTCAATGATTACAGTAAGTGGGTCTGGCTCAGTGATGATAATCTCAACAACGCTGATACATCCATTTGAATCCTGCTGAAGCACCGGGTGATGGCCAGCAGTTAAGCGATCATGAGGCGTTCCACATGGGAATACAGGCTCGGGCCCAAAAGAAGAAGGTAAAATAATTCTAGCCGCTGCATCGTTGTATCCATGACAACTGACTTCAGAAAGGACTTCTACTAAAAGCTCAGGTCCATCTATATCTGAGATTGAGGCCATAACCTCCGCAGAACAGTTATTAGAATCCTGCACCAAAATTTCATATAATCCTGCTGAAAGCTCATTTCTTACTGCCTGATTATACCCATCCTTCTCCC
Source organism: uncultured Flavobacteriales bacterium (assembly GCA_964355885.1). GTDB lineage: Bacteria > Bacteroidota > Bacteroidia > AKYH767-A > 2013-40CM-41-45 > QQVM01. Next base: position 4,839 of record CAYHFJ010000179.1, on the reverse strand, counting down.
AGTAAAATCTGTAGCCTCCAACACCTCCTGAAGCAACTACCATTACGCTCCCAGAGCTTTCATTACATTCTGAAGGGCTCGTACTTGCCTGAACAGTCAGAGGTGGTGGCTCTAATATAGTAATGCTATCGGATGAGATACACGCTCCTTGATCGGTGACTAAATATCCGTAATCTCCAGGTTTCAGGTCAGAAATACTTTGGGTAATTTTATTTGAATTTGTCCAGTTAAACCAATAAGGTTCATTGCCACCGCTACCATACAACCATATTTTTCCGTCAGCTTTTCCATAACAGGAAACATGTTCAGTCTTTGCTAAAACGTTAATGACTGGACACTCCCTAAGCCCAGCAATAAACTCTCCACAACCTGAATCAGTAGAAGCAGTAAACCCAGGAAGTAGTGTCACTTCCATTGTAGAATGAATTTCCACTGCTGCATTGTTGAATATACCTACATCACCATTTGAGTACGGAAGGCTTAGGGGGGCATTATAAAAATAGCTCTTTGTAACAGTGAATGAGGTATCGATCTGTGGTGCTGATGGCAATTGCGCTTTGCAAGGTTTTACACTGACCATCAGATAACATACAAGTATCTTTGCATAATGTACGATGAATCTTCTCATAGGAACACGATTTTAAATCAATAACTCACTTCGAAAAGTTTCTGCTGATCTGATCCAGTCGCTTATTTAAGCGGGCATTCTCGCTTTGCAACTTCTCCAAGCTTTCGTCTTGGTCAATTAAATGAAGCGTCAGTTCTTCTATTTTTTCAAGCAATTTTGCCTGCATATCGCCGATATTGTTTCCCTCCATTTCCACCTCAGAGGCCCTAGGTATTCCAGGAAGATGGTGGTTAGCGCTTATAAATTTTTTAAGTTCACTTAATGGCATGCGTAGATAATTTTTCTCGAAAACAAAATCAGGCCAATCACTAGAAAGCTTAACCTTTACCTCCTCACAAATAATTCTACCATTAACCGCAAGTTTATAGCCACTTGGAATCTGAGAGGTTCCTATACCTACATTTCCTGTTATCGGCAAATTGTAAATATCATTGGAAGAATTGCAATAGTTGGTCACCCAGCGATTAGTCGGAGTGGCACATGGTTGCTGGCTTGCACCTTGGGAGGAGACCCGTAAAATGCCCGTATGATCTACAAAAACTGAACGGATGCTGTCTGTTGAAGAAGTATCCACTTTGATTGAACTTTTAAATTCAACTTCTCCGGTACTTTTTATTTTTAGCCGTTCAAAGTTATTCGTCTTAAAAACAACATCCTTATTGTCCGTAGTTCCAAAAAACTGCATTGGAGGATTTGTTCCAGCATTGCCGGACATTGTCCAGTCTTCTCTTTCCGGTCCTTGAAGTTGAACTGCCGTTTCTACTGCACACCCATTTCCATCTGTTGTGACTAGACTGTACCCGCCTACTCCTACATTCGACCTGTTTGCAGTTGTGACTCCATCTTGCCAAAGATATGTATATGGTGCTACCCCGCCTGTAGCGGTAGTTGTAATTATACCGTTAGAACAACCGAAACAACTGACGTGCCGGCCATTCGGATACTCATATACTGTTGACTGTACTTCTAATACCGGAGGTTCAGTTAGAACGATCTGAGCAATTGCCTTCGCCTGCTGGAAATCCGTTACAACAACAATATAAGTTCCCTGCCCTAATTCGGATCGATCTTCCGTTGAATATCCATCTATCCACTTATACTCATAAGGCGGCGCTCCACCCGTGACGGTCAGATTGATTGTTCCATCCTTTTTTTCAAAACAACGGATATTGTAACCATTTTGACTCGGGCTGGTAATACTAACTATTTGAAGTGCCGAAGGTTCTGTGAGTGTTATCGAAGCTGAGTCTTTACATCCATTTCTAGATGTAGTTGTAAGTGAATAGGTACCAGCCTGAAGTCCGCTGAGCTCATGCTCTTTGCTACCATTGCTCCACAAATAATTGTAAGGTAGTACACCGCCGGAAATTTCGGATTGAATCCTCCCATCACTGCCTCCCATTTCAGAAATGTTATAACCCGCTTCATATTCCTTTGCACGTAGTGTGGTGTTCATTGGCAAAGGTTCTGTCAGCTCAAAATCCATATTTACAGTACTCAGTCCGGCATCCGTAACTGTGAGTTGATATGGACCAGCGGTCAAGCCTGTTAGATTTCTGGATGTTGAACCATTGCTCCAATTGTAGAGATACGGCGGTGTTCCGCCAACAACCACGATAGTAATCCAGCCATCATTGCTCCCAGGACAACTTACACTGTAGCTATGGTAATCACTTATTTCGTAAGTTATGTCTTGTGAAGAAGAGGTTTCAGGAAGGGTGACGAAGACACAAAGCAGAAAGCCAAATAGGATTTGATAAAGTTGGAGGGAAGTTTTCATTTGTATGTTTTTTTGAATCTGAATTAGATTTTAATAGGGTTTTCTTGCTCTTTTCTATGAATGCATAAAGGAAATACATTATTTTGAGGAAGTCAACAGTATTTATACGGGAAATGGACTAGTAGAAATACGTATTCTGAACTAGTATAAATACGTAATCTGGTATAGTGGAAATATGTAATATGGACTAGTAGAATTACTGAGTATTATCCACACATAGAATGGGATAAGCGATTTTAGAGACATCATCACTCTTCTTAGCAATGTTTTTTCAAATTTTTATATCTTCGATTTTCCATTTTAATTTCGCCAGAGCATGATAATCACAAAACCACAATCATCTGAACTTACAGATTATTACAAGTCCTACCTTAAATATATCCCTGAAACTGACCTTCTCCAGACAATGGAAGAGTTATCCGGAATAACTGCCCATTTTCTTTCAGGAATTTCTGATGACGATTCACAGACTACCTATGCACCCGGGAAATGGCAAGTGAAAGAAGTTATAGGCCATCTTTGCGATACCGAAAGAATTCTTGTTTATAGAGCACTTCGTTTTGCGCGAAAAGACGAAACGCCTCTTACCGGATTTGAGGAGAACGATTATGTAAAGAATGCTAATTTTAAAACAAGGTCGTGGTCATCAATTCGTGAGGAGAAGAGAATTCTCAGTGAAGGCACACTGCATTTTTTCAAGTCACTTGATCCACAAAACTTTGACTTGCAGGGAACAGCCAATGGAAACAAGGTCAGTGTTCGAAGTATCCTCTTTTTTATCATCGCTCATGAAAGACATCATCTTCAGGTAATAAAGGAGCGTTATTTGAATCATTAGGAGGGCAGGGTTCGACTTTTTTCTATCTTTTTCATCTGCCTTATCCGGTCAGCACCAGTCCAAATATTAGTCAAAAACAGGATGATTTCTTAGCAAATTATGCTAATTTTGCAGCACTTTTTTAGATTCATCCAGTTCAAAAAACTTAATAATTCATGAATATTCACGAATACCAGGGCAAATCAATTTTAAAATCTTTCGGTGTAGGAATACAGGAAGGAATCGTTGCTGACACACCTGAACAGGCAGTTACAGCGGCAAAGGAACTAAATAAAATTACCGGGACTGAATGGTTTGTAGTCAAAGCACAAATTCATGCGGGTGGAAGAGGTAAAGGCGGTGGTGTTAAGCTTGCTAAGAATCTTGATGAAGTAAAGACAATTGCCGGGAATATTTTAGGAATGAATTTGGTAACTCCTCAAACCGGACCACAAGGAAAACATGTACATAAAGTGTTGATTGCACAGGATGTATATTATCCCGGTGCAAGCCCTACGAAAGAGTTTTATGTAAGTGTTTTGCTTGATCGTCAGAGCGGCAGGAACATTATCATGTACTCTACAGAAGGAGGGATGGATATAGAGGCTGTTGCTGAAAAAACACCTCATCTTATTTTTAAGGAAGAGATCGATCCTAAAGTTGGTTTACAAGGATTTCAGGCTCGTAAAATTGCATTCAATCTTGGTTTGAGCGGCAGTGCATTTAAACAGATGGTGAAGTTTATCAGTTCGCTCTACACAGCGTATGATGCAATTGATGCATCACTTTTTGAAATTAATCCGGTGCTGAAAACTTCCGATGATAAAATCATTGCTGTTGACGCTAAAGTAAATCTTGATGAGAATGGATTGTTCCGTCATCCGGATTATCTCGCCATGAGAGACATTCGCGAAGAGGATCCGACTGAAGTGGAAGCCGGTGAACATAATCTGAATTATGTAAAGCTCGACGGGAATGTTGGATGCATGGTGAATGGTGCCGGACTCGCGATGGCTACTATGGACATCATCAAACTGGCAGGTGGTGAACCGGCTAATTTTCTTGATGTTGGAGGTACGGCCAATGCGGCACGTGTAGAACAAGCATTCAGGATAATTCTCAAGGATACTCATGTAAAAGCCATACTTGTAAATATTTTCGGTGGAATAGTCCGTTGTGATCGTGTGGCTCAGGGTATTGTCGATGCCTATAAAAATATCGGAGAGATTCCTGTTCCAATTATTGTCCGGCTGCAGGGAACCAATGCTGTGGAAGCAAAGAAAATTATTGACGATTCAGGACTTAAAGTTTTTTCAGCTATTCAGTTGAAAGAGGCGGCAGATCTTGTGAATGAAGTTTTAAGCAAGTAATTTTTAATGAAAGTACTACCGAACGATCAGGGATTTTTATCAATTCCGGAACCTGAATTGGCAAGTTATGAGAAGGCAAAATTTGTCATCCAGCAAATACCCTATGAGCATACTTCTTCTTATCTGACGGGGAGTGATAAGGGCCCCGCTGCAATGATCGCCGCCTCTCATTTTGTTGAATTTTATGATGAGGAATTGGATACTGAGTCTTACCGTAAAGCAGGTATTGCAACACTGGAGCCTT
>CAYHFJ010000178.1:0-7182 GCA_964355885.1 uncultured Flavobacteriales bacterium | reverse complement strand
AAATTCCAAAAACCTCATTATTAAGTATATGTCAGTACAAAAAATTAAAGTTGCAAATCCGGTAGTAGAATTAGACGGTGATGAAATGACAAGAATTATATGGAAGTTTATTAAAGATAAACTGATTACCCCATACCTGGAGCTGGATATTAAATATTACGACCTTGGAATGGAATACCGGGACGAAACTAACGATCAGGTAACCATCGACGCAGCAAATGCGATCAAACAATATGGCGTTGGTATCAAATGCGCAACCATCACTCCTGATGAGGCACGTGTTACCGAATTCAAATTGAAGCAGATGTGGAAGTCGCCAAATGGTACAATAAGAAATATTCTTGATGGAACTGTTTTTCGTGAGCCTATTGTGATGAGCAATGTTCCGCGTCTGGTACCAAACTGGACCGCTCCGATTTGTATCGGTCGTCATGCATTTGGAGATCAGTATCGTGCAACTGATTTTGTAACTAAAGGAAAAGGTAAACTAACCATTACTTTCAGTCCTGAAGATGGCGGTGAAGCTCAATCATTCGAGGTTTATAATTTCAAAGGTGATGGTGTTGCCCTTGCAATGTATAATACTGATGAAAGTATTTACGGTTTTGCCCGTGCTTGTTTTAATCAGGCATTGTCAAAAGGATGGCCTTTATACCTTTCCACGAAAAATACCATTTTAAAGAAATACGATGGACGCTTCAAAGATATTTTTGAAGAAGTTTATCAGAATGAATTCAAAGCGGCTTTTGTTAAAGCAGGAATTGTTTATGAGCACCGTCTGATTGACGACATGGTAGCTTCTGCTTTGAAGTGGAATGGTAATTTTGTATGGGCTTGTAAAAATTATGATGGTGATGTTCAATCAGATACCGTTGCACAAGGCTTCGGATCACTTGGTTTAATGACTTCGGTGCTGATTACCCCTGATGGTTCTACAATGGAAGCGGAGGCAGCGCACGGGACAGTAACCCGTCACTACCGTGATCACCAGGCTGGAAAACCAACATCAACTAATCCAATTGCATCAATCTTTGCATGGACCAGAGGGCTTGAATTTCGCGGCAAACTGGATAACAATCAGGCATTAATCGATTTCTGCCAGGCTTTAGAGCAAGTTTGTATCGAAACTGTAGAAAGCGGGAAAATGACTAAGGATCTGGCTGTTTGTATCCACGGAAACAAAGTAAGTCATGGAGATCATTACCTGTACACTGAAGAATTCCTGGATGCTATTGACCAGAATCTGAAAGCAAAACTCGCTTAATTCCAATCTGAAATATATTGATAGCCGCCATTTAATAATGGCGGCTCTTTTTTTGCACTGAAATCTGGATTAAGTCCTCAATATTGAGTGGTATTTAGTATTCCTGATTATTAGTAAATTGCATAATGAATAGTTCAACCCGAATTTGGCTCATTACCGGTGTTTCCGGCGGACTTGGAAGAGCATTAGCGAAAGAAGCCGCCTTGCAAGGAGAGATCGTTTATGGAACCGTCCGAAAACAAGAACAGATCAGTACATTCAATACTTTGGTACCGGGTAAAACCTTCGGAATTGAACTTGATGTAAATAATCATGGGCAGATAAATTCAGTTATAGAGCAAATCCTTGCTAAATCAGGTCGCATTGATATTTTGGTAAATAATGCAGGTTATGGATTGTTTGGAGCAATTGAAGAGTTGAGTATGGAAGAGGCCAGGATGCAAATGGAAACAAATTTCTTTGCGGTTTTGGCAATGACTCAGGCAGTATTACCAAATATGAGAAAACAAATATCCGGTCATATACTTCAAATCTCCTCAATGTCGGGTTTACGTGCCAATTCAGGAACAGGTTTATACAATGCGAGTAAATTTGCCCTTGAAGGAATGAGTGAGGCTTTGGCAATAGAACTTCAACCCCTGAATATTGGTTTGACCCTCGTAGAACCCGGACCATTCCGTACCGACTGGGCAGGCACATCCTCTGTCAGTGCCAAAAATAAAATTGAAGATTATGAGCAAAGCTCAGGTAAGAGACTCCGCCTGCTTCAAAGTACCAGTGGAAAACAACCGGGAGACCCCGCAAAAGCGGCCAAAGCAATACTTTTTGCGTTAAATTCAGGACATCCTCCGCTTCGTCTGCTTTTAGGCAAAGTAGCACTCGATGCCGTACGTGATAAATTCAAAACCGAGGAAGAGGAATTCTCAAAATGGGAGACTGTTAGTTTGAATACCTCATTTGAAGAGTGATATTGGGGTATGGGGTATGAGGTATCAAGGGGCAGTCATAATATTAATCAAATGATTATTCCTTGTTCTTTGCTATTTGTTCTTAAAATTAAGTTTCAAATGAACCAAAATTTAGTCTTGATTCTTGGCTCTTGGTTCTTGACACAGATAAGGTATCTGTATTAAAAGCTCTCAAATCGCTCCCAAAATCCATCTTTTGGCAAGGGTGCGAAGATATTGACCGGCTTTTGCTTTACAGGATGCATGAACTGTAATCTTCGGGCGTGAAGGCAAATACTCTTTTTCAGACTACCGCGGGGATAGCCATATTTACTATCCCCAACAATTGGGCAATTCATGGTTGACAACTGAACGCGAATCTGATGAGGACGACCTGTAATCGGATCTACTTCTATGAGGAAATATCCCCCAAGCTCTCCGATTAGTTTGTAATGAAGTTCTGCCCGCTGGCTCCCGGGGACCTCCTTTTCATAGGCCTTGGTTACATTTTTCTGAGGATTCTTTACAAGCCAGTGCACCAAAGTGCCCTGTTCAACAGCCGGAGGGTTTCTTACCACTGCCCAATAGGTTTTGTGCATTTCCCTGCTTTTGAACATCCTATTGATGCGATCGAGGGCTTTACTGGTTTTTGCAAATAGAATTACTCCGCTTACGGGCCTGTCGAGGCGATGCACCACCCCCAAAAATGCCCCGTTTGGTTTATTGTACTTTTGAGCGATGTAACGTTTTACTTTCTCATCCAAAGATTCATCACCAGTATCATCAAGCTGTACAATATCTCCGGCACGCTTGTTTACTGCAATCAGATGATTGTCTTCAAATAAAATATCTTCATCAGTAATATCTGCCGCAAGGACAGGAAATTTAGCCTTCTTATATTCGGGAGCAGCCATGAAGAAGTCTTAATTAATATTGTTCTTTTTCATCAGGGAAGTCGCCACTTTTCACATCCTTTACATAATCCTGCACCGCGCCATTAATCTGATCAAACAGATTTAGGTATTGCCTCAGGAAGCGTGGCTTAAAGCCTTTGGTTAATCCGATCATATCGTTAATAACTAATACTTGTCCATCACAATGTGGACCAGCACCGATCCCGATCGTTGGAATTTTGACAGAATCTGTCACCTCTTTTGCGAGTATGGCGGGAATCTTCTCAAGAACTACCGAAAAACAGCCCGAATCCTGCAAAACCAAAATATCCTGTTTCAGTTTTTCGGCTTCAGCCTCTTCCTTAGCCCTAACTGTATAGGTGCCAAATTTATAAATCGACTGAGGAGTTAAACCCAAATGTCCCATTATCGGAATACCTGCAGTAATGATTCGTTCAATGGATTCACGGATCTCATGTCCCCCCTCCAATTTTACAGCATGAGCCCCTGATTCTTTCATAATCCGGATTGCTGAATTTAGAGCTTCCTTTGAATTTCCCTGATACGAACCAAACGGGAGGTCTACTACAACAAGGGCGTGTTTTACAGCTCTGACCACAGACTGGGCATGATAGATCATCTGATCCAGTGTAATTGGCAGCGTAGTTTCATGGCCGGCCATTACATTTGAAGCTGAATCACCGACAAGTATGACATCAATTCCACCTTCATCAACAATAGTTGCCATTGAATAATCGTAAGAAGTCAGCATGGCGATTTTTTCGCCCTTTTGCTTCATTTCCTGGATCGTATTTGTAGTGATCCGCTTTACCTCATTGTGTACAGACATTTAGCAGGAATTTATATTGGATCAAAGTTAGGATTAAATGATACAATAACCCATAATATTCTATATCAGGAATTGAAAAACAATAAAAATTTCATCCTAAATCTCTTTTACTTTTAGTAATTATTCACTAATTTTGTCCCCCGTGATAAATGAAGTAAAAAACTTCAGTGTTCAAGCCTCAACACAACGGAAAACCTTCCGGAATCTTTGCTTTTCACCTGATTTTCAAATATTTTATCAATTTCTAATAAATGAATAATTACATCAAATTACCTGCTGTTCTCTTACTTGCAGATGGAACTGTTTACCACGGAAAAGCGGCTGGAAAGATTGGTACAACAACTGGCGAAATTTGTTTTAATACGGGCATGACAGGATATCAGGAGATTTTTACAGATCCATCCTATTTCGGACAAATTATGGTAACTACCAATGCTCATATCGGTAATTACGGGATTCATAATGAAGAGATAGAATCAGATAATATTAAAATCGCCGGACTAGTTTGCAAAAATTTCAACATTGCCTATAGCAGGAAAATGGCCGATACTTCTATTCAGGATTATTTTCTTGAAGAGAAGATCGTTGGGATCTCTGATGTAGACACCAGGTCCCTGGTCAGGCATATTCGTGATAAAGGTGCAATGAATGCAATTATTTCATCAGAAATACTGGATATAGAAGAGTTAAAAGCAAAATTAGCTAAGGTCCCATCAATGGACGGCCTTGAACTATCTTCACAAGTATCAACAAAGGAAGCTTACGAGTATGGCGATAAAAATGCACCGAAGCGTGTTGCAGTTCTGGATCTTGGTGTAAAGAAGAATATCCTTAGAAATTTTGATAGCAGAGGTGTATTCTCAAAAGTATTTCCTGCAAAGACTTCATTTGCTGAAATGGAAAAATGGAACCCTGATGGCTATTTCATCAGTAATGGTCCCGGCGACCCTTCGGCAATGCCTTATGCAATCGAGACCGTTAAGGCAGTTTTAAAATCTGAGAAACCTCTTTTTGGTATATGCCTTGGTCATCAATTACTGGCATTGGCAAATGACATCCGGACAATGAAAATGTTCAACGGACATAGAGGTTTGAATCATCCTGTAAAAAATATCATTATCAATCATTGTGAAGTTACTTCACAGAATCATGGTTTCGGAGTAATTCCGGAGGATGTCAGAAATTCAGATAAAGTGGAAATTACCCATCTAAACCTGAATGATCAATCTATTGAAGGAATCAGAGTTAAAGGAAAGAAAGCATTTTCAGTTCAATTTCACCCTGAATCATCTCCCGGTCCGCATGATTCAAGGTATCTGTTTGATGATTTTGTAGCACTGATGAAATAAAGTTGGGGATATGCAATTTAATACCTAAGCAAAAAACTCTCAATACTCCTTAAAATGAGTATTTTTAAAAACATATGGTGTATTAAATACACTATGCAATAAAAATTTATACATTAATAATAATAAAATACCATGAGTTTAATTTTCGACGTTCACGCAAGACAAATCCTGGATTCACGCGGAAATCCAACCATAGAAGTAGATGTTATCACTGAAAATGGCATTCTTGGCCGTGCCGCCGTACCTTCAGGTGCCTCTACCGGAGTTCACGAAGCTGTTGAGCTTCGCGACGGCGATAAATCAGTTTATCTGGGAAAAGGCGTATTAAAGGCCGTAGCTAACGTGAATGATAAAATTGCCCGGGAACTAAAGGGAATTGATGTATTTGAGCAAAACAGTATCGATAAACTATTAATCGAAATAGACGGAACTGAAAATAAGGGAAATCTGGGAGCCAATGCTATTCTTGGTGTTTCTCTGGCCGTTGCCAAAGCTGCAGCTCAGGAGAGTCGCCAGCCCTTATACCGCTATATTGGAGGTGTAAATGCCAATACCTTACCTATCCCGATGATGAATATTGTGAATGGTGGCTCACATTCTGATGCTCCAATTGCTTTTCAGGAGTTTATGATCATGCCAGCCGGCGCTTCTTCATTTTCTGAAGCTTTACGCTGGGGAACAGAAGTATTTCATACCCTGAAAAAAATTCTTCATGACCGGGGTTTATCAACAGCTGTAGGTGATGAAGGTGGCTTTGCTCCTAAGTTTGAGGGGACTGAAGATGGGATAGAAACTATTCTTGAGGCTATTGAAAAAGCAGGTTATTCCCCCGGAAAAGATATCTTTCTGGCTTTTGATTGTGCCGCTTCTGAATTTTACAAGGATGGAAAATATGATTACACAAAATTTGAAGGTCCAAAAGGTGCAATCAGAACAAGTGCTGAACAGGTAGAATATTTGGCCTCTTTGGCAGAAAAATATCCGATCATTTCAATTGAAGACGGTATGGACGAAGATGATTGGGATGGCTGGAAATTATTAAGCGAAAAAATTGGTTCCAAAGTTCAGTTAGTGGGCGATGACCTGTTTGTTACGAATGTAAAACGCCTGCAGCGGGGAATTGATACTGATATTGCTAATTCTATTCTAGTTAAAGTAAATCAAATCGGAACATTAACTGAAACAATTAATGCAGTTTCATTAGCACAAAATAGCGGTTATACTTCGGTTATGAGTCACCGTTCTGGTGAAACTGAAGACTATACAATTGCTGATCTTGCTGTGGCATTAAATTGCGGACAAATCAAAACCGGTTCCGCATCACGTTCAGACAGGATAGCAAAATACAATCAACTTTTACGTATTGAAGAAGAACTTGGAAGCAGTGCACGATTTATGGGAAAGAATTTCAAGTACGTTAAATAAGCAAAAACACCCTTTAAAACGAGGGCTTTACTTCCTGATTGTTAATAAGTTGAAAACAAGCCCTATTAAAACATCCCTGGATTATAAATCCCGGGATGTTTTTGTTTTATATTTGTATTGATGTATCGTTTTTTAGATCTTATTCGAAATAAATATTTCATTGCAGCCATTGCATTTATGACCTGGATGTTATTTTTCGACCGTAATGATCTGATGTCGCAATATGAATACCGCACTCAACTGAACAAGCTTCAGGCTGAAAAAGAATTCTATCTCAAAGAATCGGCGAAAGCAGTCAATGACCTTAATGAACTGACTACAGATAAGACCAAGCTTGAGAAATTCGCACGCGAAAAATATCTGATGAAAAAAGAGAATGAGGATGTTTTTGTGATTATCACAGAGGAAGCGAAGAAATATTAATCTCCTTTTAACTAATTCACCCTGAATTCCT
>CAYHFJ010000177.1:0-7258 GCA_964355885.1 uncultured Flavobacteriales bacterium | reverse complement strand
CAGAATAGCTGTCAACTTCATTAAAATGTTTTCACACAATCTACTATTGAGAACTACATTTTGTTTGAAAGATGGAAATGCTGCAAGCATCTTGTAGCGATTTACTTTTCCCTTTTCCCCTCTCAAACTATGCATCCGTCATCCTGCAAAGGAACTTGTAGGTCTCTTAGCACGAATGATTGTTCATCGCAATTTTATCTTTAGACTCGCCGAGCATAGTTTTATAATCCTGTATCACCACCTTTTAATACTGACCCGTTTTACTACTTCCTAAAATAAGCCTTGCTTCGCAAACTTTTTGTATTTCACTTCTCCTTCTGAAACTACAATTATAATGTAAACGCCTCTCAAAAGGTTTTGCAGCTGGAGTTGCTTTGACATTACATATCCTGAATAGGGTGCGTATAAATAATCAGTATAAAAAAGCTGACCCATAGAATCGTAGACATATAAGGTGGCACTTCCTGGTGTTTTTCTGTATAAGGAAAAATTCACAGGATCGGTGGTCACTATTGTGGGATAAAAATCAAAATCAAAACTCTCGCAAGGTCCTTCTTGCCACTTTTGGGAGAATAGCCCGCCCCAAAATTCAGCTGCACAACCGTTACGATAGGTTTTTCCGTCACACCCGCATACAGGTTCATAATCGGGCCCGCATTGACGATAGGTGTCTGCTATCCGAGTAGAATCTACACAATATTGCTGTGAAAAACCTGGTAAGGAAAATACTACCAAGCCTATTATTAGAATAATACGCATACTCCAAAGGTAATTCAATTTAAAGCAGCTTTCAAGTCTGTTTTGTTAAATATGGCTGATTTTTAGCTTGTTTTTATAGGTATCTTACCCTCCCTTATTTTACTATTCTCCCAAAACCTTGAATTTCTTAGCACATATCTTCCTCTCCGGCGACGACGATCAACTGATGATCGGTAATTTCATCGCCGATTTTGTCAAAGGCAATAAAAAAGACAACTATCCGGAAGGGATCAAAAAAGGAATTGAACTCCATCGAGCTATTGATGATTATACCGACCATCATCCCATCACCGGCGATAGCAAAGCCCGACTACGACCTAAATACCCTAAATATTCGGGGGTGATTGTGGACCTGTATTACGATCATTTCCTGGCAAAGAATTTTGAAATGTATAGCAAAATAGCACTCCCTGAATATGCTCAAAATGTCTATGCAATTCTATCTGATAACCAGAGTATTATGCCTGATAAAATAAAGGAGTTTTTACCCTATATGATAGAAAAAGACTGGCTGACTAATTATGCTACATTGGAAGGGATTGGCCGCACACTTACCGGGCTTTCTAAACGAGTGTCTTTCGAAAATAAAATGGATGAATCTATCCATGACCTGAAAACTGATTATGCAATTTATAAACATGAATTCTATCGCTTCTTCCCGCAGTTAATTACCTTTGCCGCCGGAAAAAAACTGTAATGCTGCTCTATGTAAAAGTCAAGCCCAATCAACGATTCGACAAAATCGAGAAAACTCCCGAAGGCTGGCAGGTTCGGTTACATGCTCCGGCTGTCGATGGAAAAGCCAATGAACATCTCATTGCTTATCTTGCTGAAGTTCTCAAAATTCCAAAGTCTAAGATTGAATTGAAAAAAGGGCAAACAAACAAGTTTAAATGCCTCGAAATAAATTCTTCCGAGGAAAATGTTCTCAAAGTGCTTGAATTAGAGTCCCAAAAGTAATCTGCACACCAATTTGTGAATAACTCAAGACGCTGAAAGCCTTACCTGACAAGGCTTCTATTAATTTTAGCATCTTGTGGATGTTCAATTTTCTATCAATTGATTAACAATTAAAATGGCTGAAAAAACTAAACCTGATCACGGATATACCGAAGACAGTATTCGCTCACTCGACTGGAAAGAACATATCCGGACCCGACCCGGTATGTATATCGGTAAGCTTGGCGACGGCTCTTCCAAAGATGACGGTATTTATGTCCTCCTGAAAGAAGTTATCGATAACTCTATCGATGAACATGTCATGGGCTATGGAAAAACCATAGACGTTAAAATAGAAAACGGAAGAGTGTTTGTCCGAGATTTTGGTCGCGGTATTCCTTTGGGAAAAGTAGTGGAGTGCGTTTCAAAAATAAACACCGGTGGAAAATACGATAGTAAGGCTTTTCAAAAAAGTGTCGGACTAAACGGTGTCGGTACAAAAGCAGTAAATGCTCTCTCCGAAGAATTTATCGTGCAATCTTACCGTGAAGGAAGAACCAAATATGCTTCTTTCAGCAAGGGTGAATTGGTGAAAGACGAAAGAGAGAAAAGCTCAACGGAAAAAAACGGTACAATCATGTCGTTTGTTCCTGATTCAACAATATTCAGAAATTATAAATACAATCCTGAATATGTTTCTGCTATGCTTTGGTATTATGTCTATCTCAACAAGGGCTTGACAATTGAATACAACGGCGAAAAATTCTTCTCTGAAAACGGACTCAAAGACCTTCTTGAAAAAAATCTTACTGACGAAATACTTTATCCCATCATTCATATTCATGGTGATGATATTGAAGTCGCTTTCACCCATACAATTTCTTATGGCGAAGATTATTTTTCTTTCGTAAATGGTCAGCATACCACTCAAGGCGGTACGCATCAAGCTGCTTTTCGCGAAGCCATCGTTAAAACCATCCGCGAATTCTATAAAAAGGAATTCGATCCAAGTGATGTGCGAACGTCATTGACTGCTTCTATTAGCGTGCGAGTGCAAGAGCCGGTTTTTGAATCTCAGACCAAAACTAAATTGGGATCTTTAACACGTGAACCGAATGGCTTGGCAATTCGTACCTGGATTAATGATTTCATTAAAACTGCTCTAGATAATTATCTTCACAAACATCCGGACGTTGCGAAAGCATTGGAATCAAAAATCCTCCAAAGTGAAAGAGAACGTAAGGAAATTGCAGGCATAAAAAAATTAGCAAACGATCGTGCAAAAAAAGCAAATCTTCACAACAGAAAATTGCGTGATTGCCGAGTTCATTTGAATACTCGCCATATCGATCGTTTGGAATCTACCATCTTTATTACTGAAGGAGACTCTGCCAGCGGTTCCATCACAAAGGCCCGTGATATCAATACTCAAGCTGTATTCAGTTTGAAAGGAAAACCACTTAACTGTTTTAGCATGACTAAAAAAGTGGTTTATGAAAATGAAGAGTTCAACCTGTTGCAAAACGCTTTGAACATCGAAGATGGCCTGGAGGAATTGCGCTACAGTAAAATAGTATTCGCTACCGATGCCGATGTCGATGGTATGCACATTCGTTTACTATTGATGACATTCTTCCTTCAGTTTTTCCCTGAATTAATTCGTAGCGGCCATGTTTATATTCTGCAAACACCACTTTTCCGTGTAAGAAATAAAAAAGAAACAATTTATTGCTACAGCGATCAGGAAAGAGTTCGAGCCATCAATAAACTTGGACCCAAACCGGAGATTACTCGTTTCAAAGGATTAGGTGAGATATCGCCTGATGAATTCGGACATTTCATCGGAAAAAATATTCGGCTTGAACCGGTAATGCTTTCGCAGGAAGAAACAATTCATCACTTGCTTGAATATTATATGGGTAAAAATTCTCCTGAACGTCAGGAATTTATTATCCGCAATCTGAGAGTTGAAAAGGATGAAGTTGCTCTTGCAAAGATTGCTGTTGAAGAGGATGCTGAAATAAGTTAATTAATTTAGAATAAATATTAAAGACAAATCATGTCTAAAAAGAAAAAAGAAAAATCTGATGACAATGCTGTGTTGGGAGAAGTTCGCGAACTTTCTCACTCTGTGCATGTCAACGGTATGTATGAAAACTGGTTTCTCGATTACGCTTCTTATGTAATTCTTGAACGGGCAGTTCCACATATTAATGATGGCCTCAAGCCGGTACAAAGACGCATACTTCATTCCATGTGGGAAATGGAAGATGGTCGCTATAATAAAGTTGCCAACGTCATTGGTCACTCCATGAAATATCACCCGCATGGTGATGCTTCTATCGGTGATGCAATGGTTCAGTTAGGTCAGAAAGATATTCTGATCGATATGCAGGGAAACTGGGGAAATATTTTCACCGGTGATAGCGCTGCCGCTGCACGATACATTGAAGCTCGTTTATCGAAGTTCGCTCTCGAAGTTGTATTCAATCCGAAAACTACCAATTGGCAACTCAGTTACGATGGTCGTAACCGCGAACCGGTAACGCTTCCAATTAAATTTCCGCTTTTGCTTGCTCAGGGTGTGGAAGGTATTGCTGTTGGTCTTGCCTGCAAGATTCTTCCGCATAATTTTAATGAGCTGATTGAAGCTTCTATTGATATTCTCCGAAATAAAAAAGTAAATATCTTTCCTGACTTTCCTACAGGAGGAATTGCTGATTTCAGCAAATACAATGAGGGCCTCCGCGGAGGAAGAATTCGTGTTCGTGCTAAAATTGAAAAACGCGACAGGAAAACGTTAGTCATCACCGAAATTCCGTTTGGCACAACTACTACATCGCTTATCGATACAATTCTTTCTGCAAACGATAAAGGCAAGATCAAAGTAAAGAAAGTTGAAGATAATACAGCTGCTGTTGTGGAAATCATGATTCACCTGCACAGCGATTCTTACGAAGACATCGACAAAACAATTGATGCGCTTTATGCATTTACCGATTGTGAAGTTTCTATTTCTCCGAATGCTTGTGTAATTATTGAAGATAAGCCATGCTTTATGAGCGTGAACGATATCTTAAAATACAATACAGAGCAAACTCAAAGTCTCCTTAAAAAAGAATTGGAGATCCGGTTGGCGGAGTTGGAAGAAGAATGGCATTTCAGTTCGTTGATTAAAATATTCATAGAGAAAAGAATCTATCGCAACATTGAAGAATGTACAACGTGGGAATCTGTAATTGAAACGATTGACCTTGGATTAAAGCCATTCAAGAAACGTTTCAAACGTGAGATTACACGCGATGATATTATTTCGCTAACAGAAATAAAGATCAAGCGAATTTCTAAATATGATGTGAAAGAACAGGATCAAAAGATCCGCGGACTTGAAGAGCAGATGAAAGAAGTTGCTGCTCATCTTGCCAACATCAGAAATTATACAATCGCCTGGTACAAAGACCTGCTTAAAAAATACGGCAAAGGTCGGGAGCGCAAAACTGAAATTGGTTCCTTCGAGCAAGTTGTTGCTTCTGAAGTAATGATCAACAATCAGAAACTATATGTAAACCGTGAAGATGGTTTTGCCGGCTTCAGTCTGAAAAAAGATGAATTCGTCAGTGATTGTTCTACGCTCGATGAAATTCTCGTCTTCCGTGGCGATGGTACTATGATCGTAACAAAAGTCGACGATAAAAAATATGTCGGTAAAGATGTACGTTATATCGCTGTCTATAGAAAAATAGAACCCGAACCGGTTTACAATCTGATTTACCAGGATGGCCGCGGAGGAAATATAATGGTCAAACGATTTACAATCGGTGGTACAACCCGCGATAAAGAATATGTGCTGACGAAAGGCTCTGAAGGTTC
The DNA here is from genome assembly GCA_964355885.1 of uncultured Flavobacteriales bacterium. Classification (GTDB taxonomy): domain Bacteria; phylum Bacteroidota; class Bacteroidia; order AKYH767-A; family 2013-40CM-41-45; genus QQVM01. Next base: position 1,690 of record CAYHFJ010000177.1, on the reverse strand, counting down.
GAAGCTATTATGGTTCTCCATTTCCGAAGCTGATAATGCCGAAACTGTTCGCGTCATGTTACGTCCGAAACCGAAATTAAGGATCACACAAATTGATGTCAACTTTAATGAACATGAAGTAAAAGGTCGCGGTACAAATGGAAACATTCTTACCAGACATGCCGTGAGTAAGGTCATTAAGTTAAAGGATGCAAAGCCAACACTGAAAGTGGTACAGACCACAATAGAAACTGTTACAAAACAAGTTCCTGTTAAACCGAAAGCAGCACCGACACCCATTGCTAAATCTGCAAAGAAACCAGAAGGGAAGCAAGCACCAAAAAAAGTAAATCCACTCCACGAAGAAAACGCGGTAACAGTAGAGTGGGAGTTCAACGGAAAAAAAGATAGTATCTCTTCCGACCGCGACCGTATCTTGTCTGAGCTTGAGAAAAAAGCAAAAGACAAGAAGACGCAGACGAAGATGGATTTTTGAGGTGGGGCTAATTGCCAATAAATGATAAATGAGGAATGAGGAATGAAATCGTGGTTCGAAAAACGAGCTTCGAACCACGAACCAATGAGTTACTCCTTCACAAACTTCTCAACCACTTTCCCTTCTCCAGAATTTATTTCAATGAAATACAATTGAGGATTTAAAGAGGAAATATCAATTTGAATTTCTTCTCTGAAAAAAGAAATCGGTAATTTGATTCTTCTTCCAAGAACATCCTGAATTAGTACATCCTGCAATTCATCTATTTTTTCAATCCCTGAAATTGAAAGAATATTATTGGCCGGATTAGGGTAAACATTTATCCTACCCATCAATTCATTACTTACCTCTTGATTAAGTCCCGAATATTTTGCAATTGAATTTACTACAACTGAATCAATTGAAGTAAAATATCCTGTTATAAAGAGATCGTTATTGTGAATATAAAAATCATTTATATTGCTAGCATAATCTAATGGCAGCATTGACATCGGGCAAACCTCTGACCAATGACTTCCATTCCATTTTGCAAGATGGTTGACGGGAGTCGATCCTGCTATTAAAAAATGGCCGCAAACATACAGTTCGTCATTGAATACATGCATTTCCTCGACAGCAACCTCTGTGCCACCACCGACATCCCGAAATTGACTACCATCCCAACGCATAATATAATTTGCCGGATCTCCTGAAGCAATTGAAAATGTTCCGCCAATATAAAGCTCGCCATTGTAAACAGCCATTGTATTTACCGAGGCAACACCGAATGACAATCCATTGGTACCAAAGGGTTCAAAAGAAGTTCCATTCCATCGCTCCAAATCATTCACTCCGGTGATGCTGTCATAAAAATTTCCTCCTATGTACATTTGACCATTGTAAAATTCAATTGCATCAATCCTGCTACCCAAATCACTGGGAAAAGGGAAGGAAGTAAATGTTGCGCCGTCATACTTTGCGATGTGGTTTGCATTTAGTAAACCTATTTGCGTAAATCCCCCTCCTAAATATAAATCACCACTATATTCTTTGAAAACATGGACAATATTGTCTACTTTCTGATTAATTGTATCCCATTGCCAACTTATGCCATCCCAAAATGCAAGACAATTAAAATTATTAGGAAAACTATAGCTAAACAATGTCGATGCAAACAATTTTCCATTATAAAGTATCATTGAATACGTAGGAGTTCCCCCAAGGCCTCCACCTTCC
>CAYHFJ010000176.1:0-7284 GCA_964355885.1 uncultured Flavobacteriales bacterium | reverse complement strand
TTTCCCTTTAACTATTCCCAAACTTCCTGTTTTGAGGCTCTCCAATACTAATTGACTAATATTCGACCGGGCAATAAATACAAACAAAAATAAAATAATTACAGGAAAGAGAGCAAGAATTCTTGCTCTCTTTCCTCTCTTTGCCTTCCTTTTTTTATAATTATAAAAATCTCTCATTAAGCATCACAATAATTAACAGTTATTCTTACGGGGGAATTGGAACAGGGAAACATCATTAACTAATGATATATTCTTTATCGCATCAAGGAATGCCGTAATGATGGAGGGAATAGAAGAGTCAACGAATTATGTTTACATAAATTGGGTAGGGTTAATTACCACCAAAGAAAGCTAACAAACTAGGAGCAAGGTTAGCGTCACCGAGCAAAGGCAAGCCTAACATTTCCTCCCAAGTTCTTAGTGCTGAAAAATGCGAGATGGGATTACCGGAAGGAATAGGAACTTTCGAGCCAGGAACAATTGATGGGGATATTAACACATTCGGGACGGGACTACCTTCGTCCCACAAAAAGAAAATAGCAACGTCTCCTTTTTGATAGGTCGTTGAATCTAAAATTGGCTCGAGGAAATTTTTTGCCCAAGTATCCCCGCTTTCCAGACTATTGTTGTGCTGGTTGTGGTCATTGCTGGGTATGATCATCGAAAAGGCTGGCAGGTTGCCGCTATTCAGATCCCCCATGAAGGTTGAAAGAGGCACATCATGTTCATCACAGATGGAAGCCATACTCGTATAGTAACGAATAGGATCGTGATAAGCTCCACTGAACTTAACAGAACATCCTCCCGCCTCTGAGTCATAATAGACCTTGAAGGTTTTGCCGGCTACGTTAAGTTGATCGAAAATATTTTCAACCCCTGTCTTGGTTTTGTATTCATTATCAATCAGCCCATGGACAGTTGGAGAAAGACCGTTCGTTAACGTAGCATAACTTGACTTACTATGATATTTTCCATCTGATGCACCATTTACACGAAAATCTGCATCATTCCAATTGTCAGAAGTTCCACATTTACGTGCCAGGCTGGTGATATATGGCATACTGGGAGAGCCGATAACACTGTCATGATTCTCAAACATAAGCACCACAACATGATTCCATTGAGCGGGCGTGGATGTACCGACACATGGGGTGGCGCTATTTATAACGATTGCCGTAGCTATATCTGCAGCAGGAATTGTAGCTGCTACCGGTGCTTTAGTTTGATCCTCAGGGATCGAACGTGTTCCAGTGGCTACCGGGATGCTATCTTTGATTGAATTGCACCCAAAAATAAGGAAAACAAGAAATAAGGTAATCACCTTTGCGATCATCAACATTTGTCTCATAGAAATAATCCTTTGAATTTTATTAAGTATACACACTATCAGTAGATCACGAAAGCGCAAAGGGCATGGCGAAAAACGACACCGCCAGATCAAATAAATTCTCAACTGCATGAGCAAGCATGCGCGCCAAGCTGTGTAAGGTCAATTATCGTGGAAATCGCCATCCCCATTTTTTTTCAAACAACCAATCAGGGATATCTGTATGGGAACTCTGATCCGGAACATCAGCAACAAACCGATATACAACTCTTTCTCCCTCCCCACGCCACCAATCCAGCTGTTGTCTTTTCTCAAAAGCAATAAAGTCAAACTATCCTTCTTGAGGTTCGAAATCCCTCCAGGTTTAATCCGCATAAACTAGGGTATGAGGCTGCTTACTTTCTTTCACGGTTGCCTATGGCGCCCAACCCATCAGGGGATTTAAGATCGGTCCGGATAATTTTCCAAATTTCACGATTCGACTCTCATTTTTAAGGGGAATTGTAGAAACACCAATAAATACAATCACAAGGAACAACTAAGGCAAACCCAATATTACAATTATTGGGTTTGCCTTTTTCCTGCCATCTTTTTATTCTTTCTCAGAATATTTTCTAACTATTGTATTCCCCCGCAAATTGAATTAAGGAAACGTCACTAACTGAGGGCATGCCTTTAATAGTGTCCATAAAAGCTGTGTTGTTATTCTTAACTTCAATCTCAACAGCCAGTTCCACACCATCTTTTCTGATCGTTTTTGATTTTATTACAAAACGTTTCCCGCGCAAGATTCGCTTGAGCTCGTCGCCAATATCATCGCCTGTATAATGGACTATCAAAATAAATATCTCTGCTGATGCCGTTTTTCTTCCAAGGGTCATCAGCATGAAGATAACCATTATTGAACCAGCAACGGCCAGATATGGGAGATGCGCTCCGATGGTAATCCCGCTTGCAACTGCCCAAAACAGAAAAATGATATCCGCTGGATCCTTGATCGCAGTCCTATAACGGACAATACTTAATGCGCCGACCATACCCAGGGAAAGGGCAATGTTCGAGCTGATCGCCAGGGTGATCAGGGTGGTAAGGATAGTCAGGACGGCTAAAGACACTGAGAATGCCTGATTATAAACAACCCCCCTGAAGGATTTTTGGTACACAAAATGAATGAGCCATCCCAGGGAGAATGACACCAACAAAGCCGTGATAACCGGTGCAAGAATTGTCAGGGCGCCTATGAGATCGAAATTAAAATTAAGAATGTTTACCATTTTTACCTCTTCGAAAGTTATTAGATGTTTGTAATTTGCTTGTGCAAAACTTTATCACAACACAATATATACTTTGATAAAGCAAGATAATCAGCAGCGCCCGATGGCAGAATTCGCCGAATCACACTCGGCAGAAATTCCGTGAATTTCACCTCGAAAATTAGCAGGCCGGGATCCAAAGTTTCCACAGTCGGCAGCTTGGTATCGAAAATATCAAACCCCTTCAATCCTGCGCGGACGTTCCTGTCGAACGTGATGCGCACATTACCGGCCGCCAACATATATGGTTCACGGTCATAATCAACAATCACCCTCGGGCGCATAAAATTCGAAACACATTCATGATAGAAGACATTCAAGAGGTTGTCGGAGCTCTTAAGGAGAAATTCATAATTTCCCTGGAGGATATCATAGAACTGGTCGCGGGTTAGCGAGGCGGAGAGTTTATGATTATGCAAGCCTGACTTTACCTTCTTCTCCAATCTTATGACTTTGTCTGAACAATTATAGATCCGAATTCGATATTTGGAGCGGTTCTGAACGCCCGCAAATTTATCGTTGTATGAATGATTGTAGTAATCATCAAAATACAGGCTGCGCACAAAGTAAGCACCATCCGAATCAGCCGCGTTGACATCCGTACGCATCAAGGTTTTCAGCCTTAATTTGATGAGCGCATGATCCCGATAATTTATCAAGTACTTCATTTCATGTCGAAATTTCATTGTTCAAGAACCTGCCCATCTGGAGTGATTAATAAGTATTTAACTCCCTCGTATCGATCGCCATTAACATCTCTGTAGTGATCAAATGGAAATTGAGTTTCACCAGACTCGTTTTTAGCAATTACTCGCCAAAAATATATCCCTGGCTTCAATAAATCAATTCTAATATTAATTAGATTCGTTAATTTACTTTCAGACACAATATTCTTGAATTCCGGGTCCATACCCACTGCAAAATCATAAGTGATATCCTGACCAAGGAAGTCATAGGATTCGTTCCAATTAAATTTCAATTGATCTCCTTCTGGCTTGGGAATCCCCAAAAAAAACGGCATGGATGTTTTCAACGAATCAAGATACAAGTTATAATTCAATTGTATCTCATTCGGCATTGCATCAAGATCTTTTATTCTGTTCGTCCTAGATTCAGAAACAATGTCGGGCATTTTGTATGTATACACGTCCGTAACTTTACTATAGGAATCCACCATGCTCTTTATTCTTTCAGGGGTTAAAAAAATCATTTGCTCATTAATCTTCTCATCAAGCATTTGGCGGTACTTTTCAACTCTCAACACCCGATTGTGCAGTACGGCACCCCAATAATTTGATATTCCATGCTCAAATTCAGAATAAGGATGAAGGCCAAAGCTTACTCTGTTACCACGTTTTAAAGCGCCATCGTAATCCCATGGGATAAAATACCATTTATTTCCATTCTGAGGGCTATATAGATAGAAATTTTGACTCTGAGTATCCACATTTCCAACCAGAATATTATAGGCTAACCATGTAAAGTAATTGTCCTGATCAAAATATTTCTCGAAAGTTTGCTCTATCGGTATACTATAATTGTTTACATCATCCAGCATTTGGATAAGTTTGGAATGATCTTGATTGCCTTTGACCTCTAATTTCGATGCAAATACATCTTCGTTATACAAGGGATCTGTCATGAGACGGATATCCTCGGGGTATCGAAAAAATTCAAAAAAGGTAGTTTTATATAATTGCCCATTCGGATCTAAAAGACGGCTTTTTAAATATCTTTTGTTAGGCTGTTCAACCTGGGTAAACAAACCATAATCTACAAATTTGGTTTGAGGAGGAACCGATGTCTCATCCTTTACATAAAGGTGAACAAATTGCGTCCTAAGACTCAGCATATTTGGGATCTGTTTCATGAGGTCAAAATTTAGCTTATTACGCAGCCGTGAATCATCGTAGATATGCTTATTAAGGTTAATTGTTTTTTGACCACGCCAATCGCCTGCATTATTTTCCAGCTCAATTTTGTAAGATTTTTGGTCCGCCCGTGAGCTGGAGGCTCCTCGAATCCCAATGGTTGCGTTAGGTATCACCACCCCATAACCGAGCTCGCCGGGGAGCGGTCCGTTCTCGTCCCCAATTTGAAGAATTGCATCGGCTCTGCCGACTGTAACAACTTCGTTATTTGTAAAGAACCATTTGGAAAAGGCATTGACTTCCGTCCAAGTATGGTCAGTATTATCCGCCCCAATTCCTTTTCTGACCGTTACGTACATGGTCACAACTGAGCCGGGGTCATCATCCTTGTATATGTCCAGATTGTCCCGCAGCGGGAGATCATCAATATTGGGAAGCTTTTCAAATGAAAGTGGGGTTGGAGATGGCAAAACTTGAGTTGTAGGTTGAACTGGTTTGCTAATTGAACTCTCCACCGACAGGGATTGGAGAGAGGTAAACAATAATAATAATCCGCCAAACGTAATTAATATTAATTTTAATATCTTTATCATAGCAATATTTTTCCTTGGATTCGTTTGGCGAAAAGACATACTTATTGATTGCTTAAGTCTGACAGCAAAGCCCTATGAATGCCATCTCACCGCAAAGCGATAATTAAAAAGACATAAATGCTCATTTTAATTCTTACAGGGCTCTCGCTCAATCATGCCTTTTCATGTCATCCTGAACTTTAGCGAAGTCTCTACTTATGAAGTCAGAGATTTTCACTGCACTGGCGTGCAGCGCAAGTGTCGCTACGCTCGGAAAGACAAGCGAAAGTCCTATTTTATTTCTCCAGCACCTGCTCATCGGGAGTAATGTATAAATACTTTATTCCGTAATGACTGATGGAATTGGCATCCAAATAATAATTATAAGGAACCTGGGTCTCACCAGAGGTATTCTCAGCAGTTACCCGCCAAAAATATGTTCCCGGCTTCAGCATATCTATTTGAAACTCGGTTAAATTTTTTAGTCCACTTTCGGTCACGATATTTTTAAATTCCCAGTCCGTACTTACTGCAAAATCGTAGGTAATATCCTGACCGCCAAAATTATAGGAAGCATCCCAGGTAAAATCCAATTTGCCATTTTCTGCCACAGGCGTACCCATATTGAATGGCATAGGTTTTTTCAGGGATTCGAGATACATGTCATAGTTCGTTTGAATATCCGCAGGCAGCAATTCAAACTCCAAGTCTCTGGATTTCAATGATACCTGAAGGAATTCCAGATCCGGCATCCTTGTAACATAAGGGTCAACCGCTTTCTTGTAAACGTCCAACATGCTTTTAATTTGCTCAGGAGTCAAAATCCCCTTCACCTCATTGATCTTTTCATCAAGGGCTTGCCTGTATTGTGGGATTTGCAATACACGGTTAGGCAAAACCGCCTTCCAGTAATTTGAAACACCATTTTCCCAGGGTGGGGATACAGAGCGGGCTAAATCTGGTCGATCCTGCAAAGGGAATGATGCATCATAGTCCCACGGCAGAAAATACCATTTATTTCCATTTGGAGGGCTGTATAAATAATAGTTCTGGTTTTCAGTGCTTACATTTCCAACAAGAATATTATAAGCCAGCCATGTAAAATAGTTGTCTGCATTGAAATATTTCGCGAAGGTTTGCTCAATGGGTATACCATAGTTATTAACATCATCCAGCATTTGTATAAGTTTGGCATGATCCTTATTGCCCTTGATCTCAAGGATCGAGGAAAAGGCATTCTCATTATATAAAGGATCATCCACCATGCGGATCTGATCCGCGTAGCGCTGGAAATCAAAGGCGGTCGCGTTATATAATTGTCCATCCCTATCCAACAGGCGGTCGCGTAAAAATCTTGTATTTGGCTGTTCAACCTGTGTGAATAGGCCGTAATCCACAAAAGCCTTGCCCGGAGGATCCGCGCTTTCATCCTTAACGTATAGGTGAACAAATTGCGTTCTTAGGCTGGTCATAAACGAAACCTGTTTCAGCAGATCGAAATTTAACTTATTTCTCACCCGGGTATCGTCATTGGGATGCTTGTTCAGGTTGATTATTGATAGCCCGTGCCATGTACCTGCACTGGGCAGAAGTACAATTTTATACGATTCCTGGCCAATGAACTGGGTTGGAGCGCCTCTTAATTGGATCGTTGCGTTTGGCGCAACTTCCCCATAACCCACCTCGTCTGGCAGGGGACCATTATCATCCCCTACTTGCAGGATCGCGTCAGCTGCTCCAGCTACAGCAGTTTGATCATTTGCTTGGAAAGACTTGGTAACCTCAGTGATCTGATCCCAGGTAAAATCAGTGTTATCGGATGAATTCCCCTTACGCACCGTTATGTACATGGTCACTATTGAGCCGGGGTCATCGTACTGATACACACTCGGGTTATCATGGAAAGGCTGGCTATCCACATCAGCGACTGACCGCTGCTCAAATAAAACCATTGCAGTTGCAGCTGTCTTGGGCAGTTTTATTTTGGATAACGACTGTGTGGACGAAAAACTCTGCAAAGTGGCAAGGATGACAAACAAGCCAAGCATTGTTATGAGTATCGTCCGGATAATTTTATACATGCTAAGACCTCACTTCTACAAAATTGATATCTACGCCTCGAGTTTTTCAATAAGGCTTGTAAAAAAACCTTTTTTCTGGGTAAAAAACACGGGCTGCTTGGTGAATATATAATAATCCAG
>CAYHFJ010000175.1:0-7300 GCA_964355885.1 uncultured Flavobacteriales bacterium | reverse complement strand
CGGAGGAACAGTTCCTTACACTTTCAGCTGGAACAGCATACCTGTACAAACGAATGATACCGCTACTAATCTGACTGCAGGAACGTACATTATCACTGTAACAGACTCAAACGGTTGTACAGCTGCTGATACTGCAACATTAAATGACCCGCTCCCTGAAATTATTGTAAGCACAACTACAATTCCGGATTTTGGTAATGTATTTGTCGGAAATACTTCTCCAGAACAAACCTATACAGTATCCGCTATAAATCTTACCGATTCCATACTGATCGTTGCACCTGCAGGATTTGAAATTTCCCTGACAACTATTTCAGGTTTTGGCGATACAATTACGCTTTACCCGAGTCTTGGAACCGTGCCTGTGACAACAATATATGTACATTTTATCCCTCTTGCGGCAGGACCGGCAAGCGGACTGATCACTCATGCCAGTGCTGGTGCGACACAAAAAGATGTAGCAGTAAGCGGCACTGGAACTACTTGTACTCAGGCAACCATTACTCCAAGCGGACTAATCACTTTCTGTGCAGGCGGCAATGTTACGCTGACTGCCAGCGCCGGGGCGTCGTATTTATGGTCTGACGGCCAAACCACTTCCAGCATTTTTGTGGATACTTCAGGCACATTCTCGGTAATTGTCACTGATGCATTTAGTTGTTCAAGCACTTCCGCTTCAGTAACAGTCACTGTAAATACTTTTACGTACAATGGCACAATTTTATCTGAAGATATGGGTAACTCAGGTGGAACGGTTGCATTAAATCCTTATACGGGATGGCAAAATAATGGTGTATTTAATTTCTCCACGAATCCTGTCGGGCCGAGTGATGTTAGAACTTCTCTAGGATCTAATACATACAGTGGAGCCAGTGGCTTCAGTAATATCTTCATGGGAACTTCAGGAGGTATTAATCCGCGGGATTTTATAATTAGTGGGATAAGTACAATGGGTTATTCAAGTCTGTCAATTTCTTTCGGTATGCTTAGAACCTCTACGGCTGAAGTTCTTGTCGTAGCTTATTCTACTGATGGAATTGGATATACTGCTCTGACAACATCCACACAACCTAATACCAATATCTGGGGTCTTGTTACTGCAACAGGAACAATTCCTAATACGTCAAATCTTTATATTAAATTCTCTAAGCTAACCAATGTCAGTTTCCGTATTGATGATGTGAAACTTACCGGAATTACAACAACTCCAATAATTAGCGCAAATGGCCCAACTACTTTTTGCCAAGGGTCTCAGGTGAAGTTAACTTCCAACATCCCTTCAGGTAACTTTTGGTCACCGGGATTAGAGACAACAAAATCAATCACCGTTACCGGTTCAAATTCATACGGACTTACCGTCACGGACATTAACGGTTGTACAGCTACCGCGGCACCGGTTAGTGTGACGGTAAATCCACTTCCTGTCATCAGCACTACGGTAACTGATGCAAGCTGCAATGGCGCATTGGATGGAACTGCAACAGCGAATGTAAGTGTTGGTATACCAACATACTTATACTCATGGAACAGCCTGCCAACTCATCAAGCCAAACAGCTACTGGTCTTGCTGCAGGAACTTATAGAGTAATTGTAACTGACGGAAATGGCTGTATTGATTCAGCAAACGCAACGATCGCAGAACCTGCATTACTGGTTGCAACTTGTTCAGGTACAAATATTACTTGTAATGGTCTCACAGATGGAACAGCTAATGTTAATGTAACCGGAGGTACCGGTGCATATACTTACAGCTGGACTGGTTCTCCAACTACTGTTACTGTTAATCTCTCTGCAACAAAAGACAATAATATTTTTGCCGATAATACTTCCAACAGTAATGCTACTGGTCCGAATTTTGTTGCAGGAAACAACAACGGTGGATTTGCCAGACGAGCATTACTTGCATTTGATATTGCTGGAAATATTCCTGCAGGTGCTATAATTACATCTGCTTCTCTGAATTTGAATATGGTTCATACTAGTGCAGGTGCAGGAGCTCAGGATTTTGACTTGCATCAATTACTGGAGAATTGGGGAGAAGGAACATCATTTGACGCAGGAAATCCCGGTAATGGAGTAGCTGCAACTCCTGGCGACGCGACTTGGATAAATAGTTTTGATCCCGGAACACCTTGGACCACTTCTGGTGGAGAATTTAATGGAACCAGCAGTGCAACAACAACAGTTGATGCCATAGGGGTTTATACCTGGACAAGTGCAGGAATGGTTACTGATGTTCAAAATTGGTTGAATAATCCGGGTACCGATTTCGGATGGATTTTAAAGGGATTAGAAACAGGCACGCAACAAGCAAAACGCTTTGACTCAAGAGAAAATTCTACACCGGCCAACCGACCGGTCCTTACAATTTCCTATTCTGTACCAACAATTGCAGGTACAGGTTCAGGCCTAACCGGACTCGGCTCAGACACCTATACGGTAGTAGTTACAGACGCAAATGGTTGCACATCTACTTGTAGTGTCACTGTAACTGAACCAACTCCCGTAGTTTCGAATTGTACTATTCTTAATAACGTCACATGTAATGGCGGTTCAGATGGTGCGGTATCAGTATCGGGTAGCGGAGGCACAGGGGCTATTACAGTCACCGGAGGCGCGACAACAGGATTGGCAGCCGGAACATACATTTACACGCTCACGGATGCTAATGGTTGTTTCACTACCTGTACACTAACGGTTACTGAACCGGCTGCAATAGTTATTTCCGGATTCATGCCAAACACTGGTCCTGTAGGAACAGTAGTTACAATCAGCGGTTCAGGATTTACCGGTGCTACTGATGTGCAGTTTAATGGATTAACAGCTTCCTATACTGTGGATAATGATGGTCAAATTACCGCGACTGTTCCGTTGTCCGCTACTACCGGTCCTATTACGGTCATTGTAGGGGCTTGTCAGGTAATCTCGACAGGGAACTTTACGGTTGGGTCGGGTGGTCTTACCTTGAATCTTACGGTCTTTCTGGAAGGCTACATCGTTAGTTTCAGCCCAACAACAATGTGGAGTACTTTGTATGATCTTGAACAGGGAGCAGTAATTCCTCCGGGACCTTACAGTCCAACAGCTACAGATAGCATCGAAGTTAATCTGTGGAGTCAAGCTGCGGTTGTAGCCAATATTGCTCCAGATTATTCTGAAAAGGTAATACTCAACAATGACGGATCTGCATTGGTAAGCTTCTCAACTGCAACAACCGGTTACTACTATATCGCTGTTAGACACAGAAATACAATGGAGACATGGAGTAAAGATTCTGTTGACTTCACGGGCGGTTCAGTCATCTATGACTTCAGCACATCGCTAACACAGGCGTATGATGATGGTTTCAATGTGCCAATGCAAAATATGGGTGGCATTTACGCTTTTTATAGTGGTGATGTAAATCAAGACTTCACCATTGACGGCTCAGATTTGACAGACATTGATAATGACAACAATCTATTTGCCTTCGGTTACAATGTAACAGATTGCACAGGGGATGGAGCAACAGATTCAAATGATATTATTATTGTTGATAATAATAAAAACCTGTTCTTGTACTATGCCCGTCCATATTGATAATGAAAAATCGCAGGGGGTCTTCTTAACCCCCTGCGATTTTCTTATTACCTGATGAAGAATTTATTTATAAAATGTATTGAATAAAAAAACCCGGAAAAATCCGGGTTTTTTTATTTAATAACGATCCCTCCACATTTCATTAAATGATCTGGGAGCTATTCGTGGAAGTTCTCGTCGTTCTCCCCAGGTTTTTCTGAAAAAATTCTGAAGTATAAAGTTTTTGGTACGGGTTCCTCCCATATTCATGATCTTCCTGCTTAACATGGCCTTTTTCCAAAAGCTGTATACCAGGTGCTCGGATTTCGGATGATAATTCTCCACAACAGAATCTCTCCGATTATATAAAAGTAATTTGTGTAAGTCGATGCGAACAGGACATACTTCTGTACATTTTCCACAGAGGGAAGAAGCATAACTCAAATGTTTAAACTCATTCATTCCCTGCAGATGCGGCGTGATCACAGAACCTATCGGGCCGCTATAGGTGGTGCCGTATGCATGTCCTCCAACTCCTTTATAGATAGGACAAGCATTCAAGCAGGCACCGCAACGGATGCATGATAATGCCTGGCGCTGCTCTTGTTGAGCAAGCAAATTAGTCCGGCCATTATCCAATAAGATCACATACATTTCTGTCGGACCATCTTTCTCTTCCTGTTGTTTGGGACCGCTAAGAATAGAATTGTAAACGGTAATATTCTGACCGGTACCATGGGTCGCCAGGAGTGGCCAGAATAAATCAAGATCCGTCAATGAAGGAATTATTTTTTCAATTCCTGCAATTACAATATGAATCTTTGGAAAGGCAACAGACATTAAAGCATTTCCCTCATTCTCTGTTACTGCTATGCTTCCTGTATCGGCAATAATAAAATTAGCTCCGGTAATTCCTACTTCGGCCCGTTGATACTTCTCGCGTAAGCGAGTCCGGACAAAAGCGGTAATTTCTTTAGGAGTAGATTCTATTGGTAAATTAAACTTTTCATTAAATGTCTTTGCCACGTCCTCCTTGGAGAGATGCATGGCCGGAGTTACAATATGATACGGATGCTCGTTTCTTAATTGCACAATGAACTCCCCGAGATCTGTTTCGACGGATTCAATCCCTTCTTTCTCCAAAGCCGCATTCACATGGATTTCTTCGGTGGTCATTGACTTTGACTTGACTACTGACTTAGCATTCACTGCTTTCATGATACGTATGATCTCATCCAGAGCATCCTGTGCTGTAATGGCCCAGATTACTTTTCCTCCGCGCTTCTGAAAATTGGATTCGAATTCGACAAGATACTTGTCAAGGTTTTCTAACACCCTCCACTTAAGCATCGCGGCTCGTTGCCGCGCCAGCTCCAGATCAAAAAACTGATCCTTGCCTTGTTCAACTTTATTATCGTATTGCTGAATATTAAATGCCAGTTTTCGACGGTGTTCTTTATCAAACACTTTTGATTCAGAATCCAGTAAAAACTGTTCAGATTGCAAGGACATAAAATAGGCTTATATCTACAAAACTAATCATTCAGATTAATATGCCCTTATCTAAACTGAAATATCAATTTGTGTAAGTAAGAGGTCTTCCAGATTCTCCCTTCGACGAATGAGCTCTGCTTTGCCATTTCGAATCAACACCTCAGCCGGTCTTAATCGTGAATTGTAATTATTGCTCATCGTAAAACCATAAGCTCCTGCATTCTGAATCGCAAGTACATCTCCTTCCCTAACTTCAGATAATTTCCGATCCCAACCAAATGTATCAGTTTCACAAATATACCCGACAACCGTATAAATCCTTGGCTTTCCCCCGGGATTGCTTATATTGACAATATGGTGGTAAGCATCATAAAACATCGGACGAATCAGATGATTCTGCCCTGAATCAACACCCGCAAATACTGTTGCCATAGTTTGTTTCACGGTATTCACACGAACGAGAAGAATCCCTCCTTCACTTACCAGAAACTTTCCGGGCTCAAACCATAATTCTAATTCCCTACCATAGTCTTTACAAAACTGCTCAAATCGTGCAGATAATTCAGCTCCCAGTTCTTCAATATCTGTTGTTACATCACCGTCTTTATAGGCAACCTTGAAACCACTACCAAAGTCAATAAATAATAAGTCTTTAAACTGATGAGCCGCTTCAAACATAAGTTCGGCAGCACGAAGGAACACTCCTGAATCTAAAATTTCTGATCCGGTATGAACATGCAATCCGGTCACATGAATATCGTAGGTGTTAATGATGCGTTCTACATGCCGAAGCTGATGAACCGATATACCAAATTTGGAATCGATATGACCGGTTTGAATATGTTGATTTCCTCCCGCCATGATATGTGGGTTGAGCCGGATACAACAAGGAACTTTTCCACCATACTCGTGGCCGAAATGCTCAAGAATGGCAATGTTATCAATATTAATAACCACACCCGCATCCACTCCCATTTTTATCTCCTCAAAGGAAACACCATTAGGCGTAAACAGGATCTCATCGGGTGAATAACCGGCTTTCAATCCAAGTTGAACCTCCTGAATAGATACTGCATCAAGGCCCGATCCGATTTTATGAAAGAGCTTTAGAATGGCTTGATTAGACAGAGCCTTACACGCATATTTCACTTTCAGATTGACACCTTTGAATGCATTAGTCAGTCGTTTATACTGATTTACAAATGTGTTCTCGTCATATACATATAACGGTGTTCCGAATTTTTCAGCAAGACTTTGCAAGTCCGCTCCTCCGAGTGTGTATTTATTCATTTCTAGCTTCATTGAAACAAAATTAATAGCAAGAATTGAATATGGAAGAAAAAATAATTAATAAATCTAATCTCTTGGTCTTTAAGACTACACGTTTCCTATTTCCAAAGTCCTATCAGCTCCGTCGCTTAAAAACCGGAACCGTGCTGCAAGGCTCGCCATACATGATACTCCTGGCAAGCGGAGCCAGAAAAGTAGACAATTCAACATAAGCGGAAACGGGTACTTGTTTTACAGAACAGCCTTTAATCACCACTCGTTGATCCCGAAATTCATCGGGATTAAGACCAGAAATACTCTCTTTGAATAAAATGTCCTCTAAATTAATAAGATCTCCGAAAACCACCTTTCTGGCATAAACCTGAAGGTTCACCGCGACAATCATAAAAGCCCATGTAGGGATGATCGCATCAGAGGAGCATGTTAATGCTACGTATTTATCCTTGTATTGTGTCCAGTCATGTTTAGCGATATGATCACGAAATTCTTTCTCCTTTAATATAGCTTCTTCAAATAGCCATGGTTTCAAATCAACAAGAATACGCTCTCCCTGAAGCATGAGTGCTTCCAGATCAATTGTTACTAACCCACTTTGTGCGACTTTATTGACGATGGTCATATCTAAATTGAATTCCGGAATATTAAATTTATCCTACCACATGCCTAACTCTAATCTTGCCTCTTCACTCATCATATCCTTTTCCCAGGGCGGATTAAAAGTAATCTCCACCTTAGCATTATTTACATCAGGCATGTCCCGGATCTTTTCTTCGACCTCCGGTGGAAGTGTTTCTGCAACAGGACAAGCCGGACTTGTAAGAGTCATTTTTACATATACATCATTTCCCGGATCAACACGAACCTCATAGATAAGTCCAAGTTCATAGATGTCAACAGGAATTTCCGGATCATAGCATGATTTCAGCACCTCTATCACGCGGTCGCGGAGAGGTAAAAC
>CAYHFJ010000174.1:0-7338 GCA_964355885.1 uncultured Flavobacteriales bacterium | reverse complement strand
TTCCTGCAGACAGGATTCGTTCAATGGAATCTTTAATTTCGAGCCCTCCTTCCATCTTTACAGAATGCGCTCCTGATTCTTTCATTATTCGTATGGAAGAATTTAAAGCTTCCTTTGAATTACCCTGATAACTGCCAAAAGGCAGATCAACAACAACTAATGCTCTTTTAATCGCCCTGATAACCGATGATGCGTGATAGATCATTTGATCAAGTGTTATTGGAAGCGTTGTTTCATGACCGGCCATGACATTTGACGCTGAGTCTCCTACGAGCAGAACATCAATTCCGGCATCATCAAGAATACGAGCCATGGAATAATCGTATGCAGTCAGCATACTGATCTTCTCACCACGTTTCTTCATCTCTAGAAGTGTATGGGTGGTGATTTTTTTATCTTCGTGTTTGGCTGTAGACATTAGCGCTTTGTAGTTGAATAGATATGTGAATTGATAAATAGAGCGATTTGTTTTATTCCGGGTGTTTAAGTTGGTCAATTGTTTCTTTATCGGATTTATTATTCTTCTGTATAGATAGTTTTTTTTCTGCCTTGCATTGTTTCAGTGAATCTTTTAATAATTTGTTTTCCTGACGTAGTAAATGTAACTCTTCCATAGAAATAGAAAGTGAATCTTTCTGAATAATTTTGGAGTCGGGGATTAATCCGATATTTTCTTTGTTGCTAATGCCAACAGTATAAACTGATATTTCATCCACTGTAAATTTACTCGTTGCTCCGACGCTGATTCCAATATTTCCGGTTTTATAAGCCAATTCTGTAAATGAAAGAACATAACTTTGATTGAGGTAAATGTCATAGTTGCGGTTCGATGATCTTACCTCCACTAAATTTGTTTGATTATTCCCGTTTAATACAGGAGAGTCCACCCATCCGTTTGTTTTAAGATTTCCTGTCAGAAGTTTGAAGTTAACCCCAACTAATTGCTTCAGGCGATATTGTTTTTTATCGTTGATCTCCAGAACAAATGCGCCACTGCCATCGGCCTGAGCCATGAAAATTAATCCTGCTCCGGATTCAATTCCTTCTGTTGATTCTATTGAAAAATTTGCTGTAAGTTCGAATGTTGTTGCCGCATTCGCCCATTTTGGGAAGACTGAATATGCTGATTTTGTATGTTTTCGTTGAAGAATATACTTGCCTTCCTGAATCAGAAACAAATTATCAGCATTGGACATAATCTTCCAAAGTCCATTGTCACTATCAAAATTATCCGAAAAAACATTTTCTGTAAATTTTTCAGATACCAACTGACCTTGGCTTGCTGTGGTCGTTAAATAAATTAACAGTCCAAAAAGAAATAGTGCTCGGGTCATATTAGTGTCATTTCAAAACTTACATTTGCGATCAAATCTACGAATTCCTATAACTTGCATGAAAAAATATAGCTTTGTTGACTTGAAAAGAATTATTCTGCTTTTGACGCTTCTGACAGCCATCTTATCTTCATGTAAGACTGACTTTGAATTGAATGCACCTTACAAAGAAACACTTGTTGTTTATGGTTTCCTGAACAGTGCAGATACAGTTGCTCAATATATCCGCGTCAGCAAAGGATTTCTTGGCGAAGGAGATGCATTGATTATGGCTCAGCAGCCTGATTCAATTAATTATGCCGATATACTTGATGTGCGGCTTGAGGAGGTGGTAAATGGAGTTACACTCAACACATACCTTCTCGACCGTGTTGATAGCATTCCCAAAGATGAGGGAATTTTTGCATATCCTTATCAGGTTTATTTTGTGTTAAAAAATCAACGGGTGAATCCATCAAATTTGTATCGCCTTGTTGTCAGAAATTCTCAAACAGGTAATACAGCCACCTCTACGACCCGCATCATCAGAGACCTGAATCTGAGCGATATTATTAATCCCAGCCCGGCTGATGCAGACTTTGCTCCCGCTAACAAGGGATCGGTCAAGTTCAATTCTGTTCCAAATGGCAGAGTTTACGACGTGGTTATCAGGTTTCACTATACAGAAGATAGTTCCGGGGTTTTGTCTTACCATTTTGTAGACTGGAATTTCTCAGACCAGTTTGTGACATCAGGTGCCGAGTTAATTTTTTCTTATTCCCGCCCTGATTTTTATAAGTTATTGGCCAGTGCTATTCCAGTCAAGAATGGTGTAACCCGTACCGTTGGAAATGCTGTTGCAGGTTATCCGGCTATAGAATTCCGGATGATGGCAGGCACTGAAGATTTTCATACATACATGGAATTAAATTCTCCTTCAAACACCAGTCTACAGGATCCCCCGCTTTTTACAACCCTTGAAAATGGGCTGGGTTTATTTACAAGTCGTTTAATTCATATTGAACGAAGAAATCTGATTAACCGCAGCCTTGACACTTTACAGAATGGCTATCTGACAAAGGATCTTTTTTGATATCTATATGTCGCTTTGTCATTCAATTTGATCGTTAAAAAGGGTCAGGAACGATTACTGCCAAATTTTCTCGAATTCTGGCCTTGGCATAATGATTGACCTTTCGAGTCTGTAAATTGACAAATCCTTTAAAAAACACATAAAATGAGAAAAGTAATAGGCATTGACCTTGGAACAACAAATTCATGCGTCGCCGTAATGGAAGGCAATGAGCCAATTGTAATTCCAAATAGTGAAGGTCGTAGAACCACACCTTCTATTGTAGCATTCCTTGATAGTGGCGAAAGGAAAGTCGGCGATCCGGCAAAAAGACAAGCGATAACAAACCCAAAGAATACCATTTTTTCGATTAAACGTTTCATGGGAGAATCTTTTGACGGAACACAAAAAGAAATCGGAAGGGTTCCATTTGAAGTTGTGAAGGGGGATAATAATACGCCACGTGTAAAGATTGGTGATAGGTTATATACCCCACAGGAAATTTCTGCCATCATTCTTCAAAAGATGAAAAAAACGGCTGAAGATTATCTTGGTTATGAAGTATCGGAAGCCGTCATTACAGTACCTGCATATTTTAACGACAGCCAGAGACAAGCTACTAAAGAAGCCGGTGAAGTTGCCGGATTAAAGGTATTACGTATTATCAACGAACCAACAGCAGCATCTTTGGCTTATGGTTTAGACAAAAAGAATAAAGACGAAAAAATTGCGGTGTTCGATCTTGGTGGAGGAACTTTCGATATTTCCATCCTCGAATTAGGTGATGGAGTTTTTGAAGTAAAATCTACCAATGGTGATACTCACCTCGGAGGCGACGATTTTGATCACATGATCATCGATTGGCTCGCTGATGAATTTAAAAAGGATGAAGGTGTAGATTTACGTCGTGACCCAATGGCACTTCAGCGATTGAAAGAAGCGGCTGAGAAAGCCAAGATTGAATTATCCAGCTCGACACAAACGGAGATCAACCTGCCTTATATCATGCCGGTTGATGGGATTCCAAAGCACCTTGTGAAGACCCTAACCCGCGCTAAATTTGAGCAATTAGCCGACGATTTGATTCAACGAACGCTTGCTCCCTGCAAAAAAGCATTAGCTGACGCGGGTATGAATCCGTCTGATATTGATGAGATAATTCTGGTCGGTGGATCTACGCGAATTCCTGCGATTCAGGAACTGGTTGAGAAATATTTTGGAAAAGCGGCGCACAAAGGTGTAAATCCTGATGAGGTTGTGGCAATTGGCGCAGCTATTCAAGGAGCAGTGTTAACTGGTGAAGTTAAGGATGTATTGCTTCTTGATGTCACTCCACTTTCTCTGGGTATTGAGACCATGGGTTCTGTAATGACCAAGCTGATTGAATCCAATACAACGATTCCAACGAAGAAGAGTGAGACATTTTCAACAGCATCTGATAACCAACCTTCTGTTGAGATCCATGTACTTCAGGGAGAAAGGCCAATGGCTAAAGACAACCGAACAATCGGTCGTTTTCATCTGGATGGGATTCCACCTTCTCCTCGAGGAATTCCTCAGATTGAGGTTATCTTTGATATAGATGCTAACGGAATTCTTCATGTTACTGCAAAAGATAAGGCTACCGGAAAATCTCAAAATATCCGAATCGAAGCATCTTCAGGCTTAACTGACGCGGAGATTAAAAAGATGAAGGAAGAGGCGGAAGCAAATGCTGAAACTGATCGCAAAGTGAAGGAAGAAACTGATAAAGTTAATCAGGCTGATACTTTAATCTTTCAATCTGAAAAACAACTCACAGAGTATGGCGATAAAATTTCTGCTGATAAGAAGGAAGTTATTCAGAAAGCCTTGTCAGAATTGAAAGATGCTCACAAGGAGCGAAATATTACTGCCATCGATACTGCACTGGCTTCCTTAAACAATGCATGGCAAGCTGCTTCTGAAGAAATGTATAAATCAACTCAGCAGGCAGAAGGTCCGAAAGCTGATGGATCAGGAGCTTCACAACAGGAAAATAAAACTGACGGAGAAGTTACCGATGTTGACTTCGAAGAAGTAAAAGACGAAAAGAAGTAAGGAGCTTTTCAATAATTAAAATGGAGCCTCCATCAGGGCTCCATTTTTTTTGTTCAAAGAAATTAGCAGGATATCAGTTTCCTTTTCTTTGAGCGAATGCAAGGATGTGCCCATCAGGATCCATGGTATAGGCTACCCGGTCTCCCCAGTCCCTGTCGGCAGGTGGACTGATTAACTTCGCTCCCGCAGTTACCGCACGAAGCAGCCATTCTTCAACACTTAGCACCACCAGATATAATTCACAACGGGGTATACCATTTCCGGTTGATGGGTGAGGAGTAGCGGGATGAATGATCTTAGCGATTCCGTTTTCCGGCATGAGTCCCAATTTCAGGCCACCATCAAGTTGAAATTGAGTCATGCCGGGTACATGTAATGTGGCAGGATGTTGAAATATTTTTTCGTAAAACAATTTACTCCTTTCTTGATCAGCAACATATAAAATTATTTCAATCATAAATCACAGGGGATAAAATGAGATTATGGTAATTATTGGTGTTACGCAGGGTTGATGATTTTAATGTTTATTATCAATACCGGTGTAATTTCACCGATACCGATTATGAACTAGTTATTCTTTAATGGACGCTTTTTAATCATTCCTCCCTTTGTATCTTTTATACTACTCATAACTACAAAGGCATTTGAATCTATTTTTTCTATTTCGGCATTGAGTTTACTTATCTCCAGTCTTGTTATCACAGTGAAGATGATGTCTATTTCGTTCGAATGTCCATGCTTACCAAAGCCGCGTTTCCCATTATATACAGTTACACCGCGTCCTAATTTTTGAATGATCATTTCCCGAATCTCATCGCTGTGAGTTGAGATGATGGTGAATGCAGTGTATTCTTCAATTCCTTCAATAACATAATCCACAGTTTTGGAAGCTGACAAATAGGTGATCATTGAATATAATGCTGTCTCAAGACTTAAAAGATATGCAGCGGCGGAAAATATGATAATATTGATAATCATTATTATGTCACCAATTGTACTTCCTGATTTACGGGATAAATGAATAGCGAGGATTTCTGTGCCATCAATAACGCTCCCGCCTCTTACCGATAATCCTATCCCGGCTCCAAGAAAGAATCCTCCGAAAACAGCGACAAGTAATTTGTCGTGTGTGATCTCAGGAAAAGGAACGAAGGCTGTAAAAAGTGCAAGCCCGGATATGGCTAGAATTGTTTTAACAGCAAATTGTCTTCCAATGATCTTAAAGCCAAGTAATATAAAAGGAATATTAATAATAACCAGCAGGATAGGTAGCGGCAGGTCAAAAAGCTCGGCCATTAAAAGTGAAATACCAACCGCCCCACCGTCAATAAATTTGTTGGGTAATAAAAAACCTTTGAGCCCGAAGGAGGCGGAAGAGATACCCAGAAGAACAAGAAAAATATCCTTGACAGTGTTTGAAACCAGTAACTTGAATTCACGAAACCCTTTTGCCAGTTCAAAGGAAGAGTATACTTCAGCTCCTGCCTCAGACCGGCCTTTTTTTCGAAGGATAGTTTGAATTACAATTTTTTTCCAAAATGGGTTCATGATGAATTGTTTGAACTGATTTCTGTAAAGAAGTGTATTTCTCAGTTGCGAATATAATTTCAGTAAAAGTGCATTTTTTTTTATTCAACAATTTATAAATCTGCTCAAAAAATAAATTAGAGACTTTGAGAAATCTGTTTATCATCCTGCCTTATATCCTCGAAAAGATTTTATGTTAATATTTTTTGGCAGAATTCCGGCTGAGAAAAAATTATAATTGAAACACACACTTTAGTTTAGTTTAACTCATTTTAAGTAGTTGAATATGAGCAAATAAATTCAATTATCACTTGTGCTAGATTAATGCAAATTCAGGCAAGTGTCGGATACATTTCTTTAATTTTTCCTGCAAGAATCAGCGACAGATTTTTATAGCATTGTAATCTTTGGTTTTAGTACATATTATGGCTAAAATTTGTTAATTTTGCACCCCTAACCAAAAAAAAAATCTCATGAAAAAAATCTTACTTTTATTTTCTTTGTTTTTGATTAACCTGACAGTTCAAGCACAAGGAACTTGGGTGAGTCAGGCAACAGGTTTCATTCCTGCGTCCTCCGGCGTGAGATACATCAGTCCTGTGGATACAAATATTGTTTGGATATGTGCTTACGATGGTGCAGCTGGAAGTACCGGTGCCAATCGTCACGATTTTTCAAGAACAATTGACGGTGGGTTAAATTGGGTGTCTGGAGTTGTTCCAGTGCCTGCAAGTAATGCCTGGAGTATGATTTTTGGTTTAAATGCGGATACGGCCTGGGCTGTTTTCTATGATTCTCTTAATTCAGACGGAGGCGGAATCTGGAAAACGATAGATGGTGGCTTAAACTGGAATGAACAAGGTGTTGGTGTCATTTATGATTCTTCTTCTTTTCCAAACGCGGTTCATTTCTGGAACGCGGATACAGGTTTAATTTTTGGTGATCCGGACGCGATTGACTATGAAATTTACACAACAATTGATGGTGGAACTAACTGGGTTCGTGTTCCCTTAGCTAATGTTCCACCGCCACTCAACAATGAATTTGGAATTGTTGGCCACTACAATGTAATCGGAGATACTGTATGGTTCGATACCAACAAAGGTCGTGTGTTTCGTTCAATAGATCGGGGGCTAAATTGGACAGTTTCCAGTACAGGAATTATTGTACCAGTTGATGGTGCAATTGACATTTGTTTTAACAGTCACCTAGATGGACTTGTTCGTCTTTACAATAACACTACCGGTGTGAACACTGTTAAGCATACATCAGATGGCGGTGATACCTGGAATGTTTCAACTATCACCGGGACTTTATTTGGATCTGATATAAAGTATGTTCCCGGAA
>CAYHFJ010000173.1:0-7443 GCA_964355885.1 uncultured Flavobacteriales bacterium | reverse complement strand
GCTAATAGCATCAAAGCCCTTCCGTACCATGCCGGTTTGGAGGCTGCTGTAAGAGCCCGTACTCAGGATGATTTCCTGATGGAAGAGATTGACGTAATCGTGGCTACGATCGCATTTGGAATGGGAATTGACAAACCGGATGTAAGATTTGTCATTCACCATGATATTCCAAAAAGCCTTGAGGGTTATTATCAGGAGACCGGTCGCTCTGGAAGAGATGGAAGAGAAGGCAGATGTGTAACTTTCTATAGCTATAAGGATATTGAAAAGCTGGAGAAGTTTATGAAAGGGAAACCTGTCGCCGAACAGGAAGTTGGAAAGCAATTGCTGATGGAAACAGTAGGATTTGCCGAAACTTCAGTTTGTCGTAGAAAAGTTTTGTTGAGTTATTTCGGTGAAACCTATACAGAGGATAATTGCGGTCATTGCGATAATTGCCTGCAACCAAAGAAAAATTTCGACGGTCAGGACGAGATTTGTGCGGTACTGGAAACAGTTCAGGCTGTAAAGGAAAAGTTTGCAATGGAGCATATTGTAAATGTGATCACAGGAAAAAATGAGAATGCAGTCAAGCTTCACAACCATGACGAACTTGAAGTTTTTGGAGATGGCGTTGATCGTGAGCCGAAGTTTTGGGTTGCCATTGTCAGACAAGCATTGCTGGCAGGATTTCTTTCAAAAGACATTGAGACGTATGGCACATTGAAATTGACAGAAAATGGCCTTGCCTTTCTGAAGAAACCGGAAAAAATCATGGTCGTTGAAGATAACGACTATAGCAACGCGGAATCTGATGATGATGATGAATTCGGAGGTAACGGATCTGCAGCGGCCGATCCGGAATTATTTGCCTCTTTAAAAGATCTCAGAAAAAAGATTGCTAAGCAGAATAACGTGCCTCCTTTCGTGGTCTTTCAAGATCCATCACTCGAAGAAATGGCGATCCAGTATCCCATTACTATGGAGGAACTAAAGAATATCAGTGGAGTAGGAGGAGGAAAAGCAGTTAAATTCGGAAAACCATTTCTGGAGCTGATCGCCAAATATGTGGAAGAAAATGATATTGAGCGACCTATTGATCTTGTAGTTAAATCTGTGGTTAATAAAAGCGTTTTCAAAGTGTATATCATTCAGAATATCGACAGAAAGATTTCCCTGAGAGATATGGTGAAAGCAAAAGGCATAAGCTTACAGGAGTTGCTCACTGAAATTGAGACGATTGTCGCTTCGGGTACACGTATTGATTTGAATTATTATATCAACGAAGTTATCGACGAAGATCGCCAGGAAGAAGTATTTGATTATTTCAGATCCGCCGACAGCGATTCTGCGGAAGAAGCACTAAAAGTACTCGGTGAGAACGATTATACTCTGGAGGACATCCGTTTGATGAGGATTAAATTCCTGTCAGAACTTGGTAATTAATGATAAATTACAACAAAAAACCCGCAAAGATCCCGGTTTTTTGTTTTTCAAATCGATAAATCCGAACAGTGGCAAGAAGTTTTTCAAGTACATAGACGCCACCATTCACAATTCTGTTGCATTGAGATACCGGTTCTTTGGTTAAATCATAAAATTTGTTGGTGAAAAACCTATTTATCGGAATTAATCCTTTCATATTTTAATTCATGTTTATAATTTCGCATCCAATTATTACCAATATTAAAACTGATAAATTATGAAAGTGACTGTAGTAGGTGCCGGAAATGTAGGTGCAACCTGTGCCGATGTGATTGCCCGGAAAGAGTTTGTTCACGAAGTGGTACTACTCGATATAAAAGAAGGGGTTTCAGAGGGCAAGTCTCTGGACATATGGCAGACATCGCCAATTGACTTGTATGATACACGTATGATTGGTTCGACAAACGATTATTCCCGTACTGCCGATTCGGATGTGGTTGTTATCACTTCCGGGCTCGCCAGAAAGCCAGGGATGTCTAGAGATGATCTTATTGCTACTAACGCAGGAATCGTTCGCTCTGTAACTGAAAATATTATCAAATTTTCACCCAATACCATCATTATAGTGGTTTCAAATCCACTCGATGTCATGACCTATTGCGCTTACCTTACTGCTCAAATTGATTCTTCGAGAGTATTCGGTATGGCCGGAATTTTAGATACCGCACGTTACCGTGCATTTTTAGCCGAAGCCTTGAATGTTTCTCCAAAGGATATTCAAGCTGTACTAATGGGAGGCCATGGAGACACCATGGTACCACTTCCACGATATACAACGGTTGCAGGAATTCCGGTAACAGAGCTTATCTCCCCGGAGAAACTTGATGCAATTGTAGAGCGAACCAAAAAGGGTGGCGGCGAGTTGGTAAATCTAATGGGTACTTCTGCTTGGTATGCTCCCGGAGCAGCTGCTGCACAAATGGTGGAGGCGGTAATTAAAGATCAAAAACGAATTTTCCCTTGCTGTGCCTGGTTGAATGGTGAATATGGCTTGAAGGATATCTATCTTGGTGTTCCTGTAAAATTGGGACGTAAAGGAATTGAACAAATCATCGAATTGAAACTTAATGCGGATGAAAAGAAACTCCTCGAAGAATCAGCCAAGGCCGTAAAAGAAGTTATGGGTGTTTTGGACACTATGTCGCATTCAACTGCCAAATAGCTTTAAAATAAATCACTTTCAAAGGCATCCCACTCAGGATGCCTTTTTTAATTTATACAATGGCTTCACAGATCTTTCGAATTCCAATTCGAATAATTTCTATCGAGGAAGATGGGTTTCACCTGACAGTCGATGTGGAAATTGAAAATAAAAAGGCTTTGCTTTTAATTGACAGTGGTGCTTCCCGTTCAGTTTTTGATATCAGGAAGATCATGAAATTCACCGGAGAACAGAATTTTGAACCGCATGACAAACTCTCCACCGGACTTGGTACCAACTCTATGGTCACTCATACTACTGAGTTAAAAAGATTTAAAATTGGGAATCTTTCTTTGACATCATTTAAGGCTATTCTGCTTGATCTGGAAAATGTGAATGAATCGTATGCTAAACTTGGGCTCTCTCAGATAGATGGTGTACTCGGTGGTGATGTATTGAATTCCTACAAAGCTATCATTGATTATGGCAAGAGTGAACTCAGGCTTACAAAATAACTTTCTCCCTGATATTTTTTTTTAGCTGTTTCGGATCCAGAGAACAATACCGTGATTTGCCAAACAAAATATATCTTCTTTTCGCGATAAAATAGTAGAAGCGATCTCGTACCGAAAATGGAACTGCGCTGATACATTTGCCGATCCAACGATATTTTCTCAAACTCCCGGCAATTCTCAAAACTGCGTCTGAGGCCTCATATACTTCGTTAGCTTCGATTAGAATCAAGGTTTCTGGCTCTGTCACCGATTTCTGAAAACGTTTGAGTAAGTACTTTCCGTATTCGGTTTGCAATCCGGTAATACGAAATTGATCTTGGTGATCCGCATCAGCGATCAAACGAATCAGTCTATTGCATAACACACATTCATCATCAATGAGAATGATTGAGTGTGTTTTTTCTAATATCATTTTCTGTAATCAACAAAGTAGGGAAACGAAAGCAATTCATTTTTATATTGAAAAGAACTGCCATCAGAAAGTTGCTTTCTGTATAGTTGTAATGTGTTGAGATCAATAATTGAAAGATATCCATTTCTCCCTCCACAATCTGAGACGTGATGCGGAGCAGGTCCAGTCTGGTCATAATTCAGGTTTGTAACAAATACACAGTTGTGATCATCATCAACGGCAATTCCGTGTGGTTGATATCCGGTATAAAGTTTGTTTACAATCGTGTTATCCGTATAGTTAATAATATAAACAGAACCCTTTTTGTTTGCATCAATGATATCCTCAGTACATGTGACAAAAATATATAGGTGGTTTACAGAGACGGCAAACTCCTGAGGTTTCGCTCCGACATTCAGGATAGTAAGAAGGGAATCATTGAGGGTATTAAATACTCTCACTTCATTTGATTTCTGGCAACTTACAAAATAGGATAATCCATCAGGGCTTAGCATCATCTCATGTGGATCCAGAGTAGAGGCGGTTGTTTTGGTTGATCCAGGCTGCAATACAATTGAATTATAATTGTAGAATGGATCTGTTAGGTCGACTTTGTTAATGAAATTTCCAAGTTGAGATGTGAGGTACAACCAATGCCCGTCCGGTGTAATGAATCCACCGTGAGGGTACTCCGGACTAATATTTGTTTCGATTGTCATTGTCTCCAGATTGATTACAGCAGTTCGCTGAGTGTTAGTCGCACTTAAAAATCCTTTCCTGGAATCCGGTGTGAAGATTAATGTATTCCAGTCTCCGGAACCTACATTAAGGGAACCCACAAGTGAATCATCGGAAGTTCTGAATTTCTGAAGAAACTGACCTGCAAAAAATACAACATACCAATATTGTCCATCTGGTGATACGCGAACCATGTGTGGAGCCTCAGTTAATCCTACATCTTCACCAACAGAAATATATCTCATAATGATTTTTGTATCTGCGTCTACAACTGCTACCTGATCGCATCCTTGCATACAGAGATATGCTTTTTTTCTATTCGGATTGTCAGAAAATTTTATAAAACCATTTTTATCAGGAGCACCTTTGAGAATCCAATCATGGAGTACTTGATATTCGGAATTTGAAAGCGGAGCTTGTTCGAATGGCATTGTGGGAGTAAGCATAGGCCCACGTGAGGAATCTGTATTTATGGAATACATCAGATAACTGTAATCTGGACTAAAGGGGACTACACTACTTCCGTTGCGACCTCCCTCAAAGATGGCCTCCCATGTGCTGAAATCAAGACCGCCTGCATTGGCTTTGCTCAGACTGTTATGACAACCTGAAGTTGCACATTTTTTTACAATTATTTCTGCAACTTCCGTCGGAAAATTTGATTCAGGTGTTGGCACTTCGGACTTTTCGTAAGTGCAAGAAAGTGCCAATGTCATGAGGAGCAAAGTATACACAAATGACCGTGTGCTTATTATTTTCATATTCATTCGCTGACCATAAGTGTCACTTTGATTGCTTCATTTTGTGATCCGGGAGTGGTGAGATTAAGAGGGGTTGCACCCAGGACTTCTGCACCAAAGTAGTAATCATATCCTTTGGCAAAGAGATAGTATTTTCCCGGATATAATTTATCGAACGATGCCTTTCCATCACTATCAGCAATTGTTTTTAATTCATAAAGTGATGTGTCCGGTCCCGGGTATTCAGTGGCATTTCTTTTCAGATATAAAGGTATGTTTGGTACATTCCAGGAATGATGCTTCACTTCGATATCAAGTGAGAAAGTACCATAGACAATTTTTTGTTCGCCATCATCCTTTTTGCAAGCTGGCAGGATGATAACGATCGTGGTGATGATCCAGATTAGTTTTTTGATATGAAGGGTAATCATTTTATGTAGATTATTTACTTATGAAAAGCATCACTATAGAAGTGATGCTTTTCATTTATTTGTTATTCAATTACGGCTATATCGACATGCAATTCACCGGATTCATCCTCGGTAGAGAAGGCGCGTCCTCCTGTAACAATCTCACCAATGGATGTGTCCCATCCTGATGCATAAAGATAGTAATCACCACACTTTAAACCTGAGATGTGTACATGATCTTCCGGATATTCACCAATAAAGACTGCATCCGATCCTGCAGGTGCTCCACTCCAATCCTGCACATTGTATTTTATCCAGACAGTATCAGGACGCAGGGAATCGTTTACAATGACTGTTCCATGGTGTTTCAGCTGTGTAACCAAAACCAGACTTCCGCCTGAACCTGCTTCGCATTTATTGTCCTTTTTACATGAAGTATTTAAGAAAAATGTACCAGAAATGATTAAGGCTAATATGTATTTCGTTGATTTCATTTTAGGAATGTTGTTTTTTTTAATTTTGTAGTGACAAATTTATAGCTTAACAAAAAACAAGCTGCTTGGTTTCTGGTGGCTGAAATTGGCTGCCACTGAAGCCATGTAATTCATTCTCTTTATCTGTTTCTGCAATGAATAACCTAATTTTCAAATCTGGTTAAAATCATAGCCTTACTGAGTCTCATCATTAAAATGACCGGTAATAGTATCAAGCGGATGATTCTCTTTTGTACGTAGTAAAAATAATCATTTTATACTAATATTTGTTAGAATTTTGTCAGGATTTATTGCAAATTATCATGACAAGAGGTTATTTTATACCAATTGGCAACATTAATCCTAAAGTGATATTTCTACCGGTACCAGACACCCCAATTTCCTTCATTCTACTAAGGTGATCGAAGTAGAGTGTATTGAAAATATTTCCGGCTCGGGCATACAATACAGCAATTTGTTTTCTAATTCTGAAGTTTGACCCAATACCTAAATTCAGGATGCTGTATCCTTTCGTTTTGGTTTCAAATACATCGAATCTGTTTTGCGTTAGAAAACTGACCAGTTCCATTCTGACATAGTATTCATGAAATCTCTTTTCTGCTTTACCGGAAAATTCATATTTTAATTCATTCACTATTTTAAGCGGAGGAATGAAAGGTAGGGGGCTATCTAATACTTTGTTTTGTCCATGAACGTAGGATATACTGTTTTCAAAGTGCAGGTGTTTTATCGGATGTATGTCAAGAGTAAATTCTCCTCCATACAGCGTTGACTGTCCCTGTACATATTCATAAACCGGAAAGTCCGTTCCGTCAATATTTATCATTCGATTATTCACGTTTCGGCTATAGATGAAATTGTCTATATTGTTTTGAAACAAATTTAGTGACGCTTCCAGACTTTTAGATTCATATAAAAAACTAAAATCAAATTGCAGCGAAGTTTCCGGATTGAGATTGGTATTGCCTTGTTCGAACCGTTGTGTGCCTTCGTGGACTCCATTGGAAGCTAATTCCGGAATATTCGGTGCTCGGAATCCTCGTCCAATGTTTGCTTTTAAATTAAATCCGTTTGTTAATTGATGTGTAACGCCGGCGGATGCTGATATGCTTGAAAGATTCCTGTCGAATTCTGGAAACAGAATCACCGTGTCTGCAATTAATTTCTGTCCGCTGATACTTCTCAAATCAAATCGTATTCCCGCATTAAGGGTAGTTTTTTCGTACGATTTTTTTATGGAAGAGAATATCCCGATATCATTCAAATCATAATCAGGTATCAGAAATTCTTGACCTTTATTTTCGTTCAGTTGTTTCATCCCTGAAATACCAAAGGCAGTCTCAAAATTGTTTTTCTTAGGCAGGTAGTATTTTATATCATAGTTGAACGTTCTTAATCGGAGTGCGAGTTCAGGGGTTTCATTGGAAATACTAAATTCTTTCCTGTCATTTTGTTGAATTCCTGCATTAATACGCAGCTGGCTTTTGCCAATAATGAAATTATTCACTATGGATATTTTAGAATGTTCTACATGCTGAAATGGAATATTT
>CAYHFJ010000172.1:0-7475 GCA_964355885.1 uncultured Flavobacteriales bacterium | reverse complement strand
CAAATCTACCCCTTGTTACAAAGTGAGAGTCGATGATTACATTTTTCATGAAAGCAAGACCGGTGGTGATTTTTACTTCTCCTTTTAAAAGTGCCTGGGTACTGCTTCCCTGATAAATCATGGTGTTGGACATGGCCATGGCACCGGCACTGGTTCCGGCAATGACGAAATCACTTTCATTAAAATATCTTTCAGATAAAATTTCTAAAAAATCTGTTCCACCAAAAAGTGAAGAAAGTCTAAGTTGGTTTCCGCCACTAATCATCACAGCATCGCAATCTGTGATGCGTTTAATCATTTCCGGGCTTTGTACCTGATCACGTGATCTGATGTCCATCAGGTGTACATTATTGCAACCCAATTTTCCAAAAGCGTCTAAATAATTCTGACCGACTTCATCAGGAATAGAGGAGGCACTGGTGATCACTTCAATATTGGCATCATGCCCCCCGGCTTCCTGAACGATCCGGCTCAGGATTTGTAATTCAAAGAAATTAAGGTTGTTTTTCTGATGGAAATTTGGCTCCGCTTCAGTTCCTTTGTCTTCACTTCCGCCAATCGCGATCAGCTTTCCTTTGGGAATAGGCATATTTTGTCTATATGGTTATGATAATTTGAAATCTCCCCCCGCAGCGATCAAGAATGTCGCGGCCACAAAGATAAAAATCAAAGTATGCTGAATGCCTCAATTCCGTTGACTTTTCAACGACTATTTGCACAATTTTCCATATTTCTTTGAAATACTGCCAAATTCGCCTGATGGCATTAAATGATTGGATACTTAAATTATGATGAAGATGGTTCAGACGGCCATGATTTCGGTGCTTATCGACTATATTTCAAGCATAATGAGGGTCGGAAATAAATTTGAGAATCACTATTTGAGGACAAACAGTCGATTTTTTTATTGTTTATGATTTTGGATGCCTCACATGGGTACCAAAAGGTTCTTTCACCTTTTATTTTTATTTTAGCCACTTTGTATAAAACTGATTTATTTTTATATACATTAGGGGTAGTTTTGGCTGCAACTCCTCCAAAAACACTGTAGCTTTCAACATATTTTTTCGAACATTAATTTCAATATACAATGCAAAAGCATTTTTGATTCATTGAATTATCGTGCCCAAAACATGACACATCACACACACAAATACAATAAACATGAAAGCAGAAAATTACTCTTCATTTACCGCTTACACCAATTACCATCTCAGCAACACTCACCAGCCAACTGAAACCTCAGGAAAAATGAAATCACTTTTAAGGATCGGTATGATCCTTTTGATGATTTTCACAGGTCTGACAGATGCGTTTTCGCAAGCTCCCTTATCGGCTACTAATGATCCGTTATGCAGTGTTCAGTGTTGCGATACATTACAACCTTGCAGTTGCACTGCAGGTGTAATTGTTAGCGGTGGAGTACCACCATATAGTTATCTTGTACTTGGAGGATCAGGGCCCGTTGGTACCACTGCTTGCGTCACTAATTTATGTCCTGGCTCCTACACTTTTATTATCAGAGACTCTGTTGGAGCGATGCTTTATTATCAGGTCACGGTTGGAGGGGTCTGTTGTACATTGAATTGTAGCGACACTACTATTTGTTTTAATGTTCCTGATTCACTTGTTACCTTAACCATTCCAACTTTTACAGGTGGTACAGGGAGTATTGGTGGAGGGGCAGGTGGTCCTGGAACTGACTGTATTTATGATTCAATTTGGAACAATTCTCCAGGTATTTATCCGGTCGGAACAACCGTTGTAAAGTGGTACGTATTGCACAATGGCAATCTTGATTCATGTTCACAGAACGTGATCCGAAATCCACCATCTGTTTATAATATTGCCTTTAGTACATCTCCTCCGATTGTTGGAGGCGTGATAAATATCTGCAATGGACAGTCAATTACATTCATTGATAATTCAACAGGTACAACAGGTCGACTTTGGAATTTTGGAAATGGTTTTTATTCCACAAATCAAACACATACTGAACCTGGGGTAAATTATCCTCCGGGAACTTATTATGATACCCTCACAGTATATGATGCCTGTGGTACTGCACACGATACGGCATTTATGGTAGTTGTGGATTCTTCCTCAGGCCCCGATATTTTTTGCATTTCAGTAGTTTGCCCCGGGGACACAGTTACTTATTATACAAGTGCTATTTGCAGTACGTACACATGGAGTGTAACAGGTGGATCATTTTTAACAATACCTACCGGAGATTCCGCTACCGTAATCTGGGGTGCCGGACCATCCGGCACGATTGCTCTTAATGTCTCAAATTGTACTCCTCCACTCACTTGTCCCTTTGGTACAATCAAGACCGTGACAATTGTCCCTGCCACTATTGCCATTGTCGGAGATACCATTACATGTGCAGGTTCGCAAAATTGCTATGCAATTCAATGTCTCCCCGGTAATATTCAGGAGTGGACAATTTCACCAGCGAATGCGGGAACTATATCAGGTCAGGGAACCTGTAATATTTGTATTGATTGGACTCCCGGATTCTTTGGCTTCGTTACTATAACAATTAATTATCAGAACATGCTCACCGGCTCAGGTTGTAACTTACCTGAGAATTGTACTAACGATGCAGGTTGTGGAGGTACGGGAACGCTCACCGTGCATGTCAGACCAATTTTCGGAATTACAGGACCATCTAAAGTTTGTCCGAATGTTACAAGCTCTCCTTTCAATGGGATGAACCTGACGAATCTCACTGTCGAGCCACTTACTACATGGAAATTACTAACTCCATCTTTGACGGCAATCAACTTTGCCAATACCGGACTTTTGAATGCTTATACATGGGGTGCTGGTCCTGGTGTCTATAAACTGACAGCGTATGCTCCTCCAAATTCTTATTGCAATGATTCTGCAATTGTTTCAGTTGAGGTAGTGCAAATGCTTACACCGAATAATATTGTTGGACCTGATACCGTTTGCCCTAATGTTCCATTCGTTTATTCTGTCCCACCAAATATGACAGGAGTAACATATACATGGACGGTTTCCGGAGGAACTATTGTCGGTCCCTCCACAGGAAGTAGTGTCAATGTGCAGTGGAGCCCGGGTGGAGGTACTATTTCTGTTGTTCAGACCTTAACAGCCTTGCCAAATTGCGCTTCGCTATCTTCTGCAGTATATACTGTGACTACATGGCCCTCATTTCCGTTGCCAACAGTTACAGCGAGTGTTACTAATGTATGTTTAAAATCAAACGTCACTTATTCAATTCCTCCGATCTTATTAAGTGGAGCCACTTATATCTGGTCTGTTGTCCCGGCTACAGCAGGAAATATTATTACAGCAAATGGTACAAATCAAATTACTATTAAGTGGGTTGATGCGAGCATTACTCCAATTTGGGTGAAACTGAAAATATCAAGATGCTACGAAGATTCGGTCATGTTCCCTGTAAATCTTCTTGCCTTGCCACCGGTTCCTGATATTAATTTTACGCCTCCTTATCCTTGTAAAAACGAACAGGTATTCTTCACAACGCTAAATCCTGGCCCGTCCTGGAATTGGGATTTTGGCGATGCTGGTACATCCACAAGTCAGAATCCTTCACATATATATACTGCCGCAGGCAATTTCAATGTGCAATTGTATGTTACAAATGCGAATGGTTGTTCGGACACCGCCTATACTACTGTGACAGTAGATGATATCCCTGTTGTTCCGAATATAATAGGCGGTACTAATGTATGTTTGAATAATACGATAACATATTCCTTTACAGAACCTCTCTTTATGGGAGCAAGTTATACTTGGTCACTTTCCGCACCGGTATTAGGTGGTGTTGTAAGCAGTGGTAATTCATTTATGACAGTTCATTGGACTTCTGCAGGGGTGGACACAGTAAAATTGCATGTACAATCACCATGTCTTGATACCTTAATTAAATATGTAGTAACTATTTATGGATTACCAACTGCCGGAATTTCATTGCCGTCACCAGCTTGTGTAGGATCACCACTGACATTTACAGGATCAGGTGGTACAAATTATAACTGGACATTCGGAAGTGGATCACCATCATCTTCAATTAGTGCAACACCTGTGATCACTTATGCTGTAGCAGGGAATTATCCTGTGAACCTTAGTATCGTTGACGCGAATGGATGTACAGCATCAACAATAACAAATGTCACCATTAATCCTCTTCCAACTGCATTGATCTCAGGCCCGTTTGGAACATGTTCATTCCCGGCAACAGTTACAATGACCGCCGTGGTTGCTCCGGGTTATACTTATGCCTGGACACCTTCCGGAACAACTTCTTCCATCACGAATACTATCAACACTGCTACTTCATTCTCTGTTATTGTTACCAACTCTTTTGGTTGCACGAATCAATCAAATACAATAACAGTTGACACGGTGACTTGTGATTCCATTCCTGGTTGTATTGTAAATGATACCATCGACTTTTCTAGCACACCTCCGGTTTGCCTTTCCCAAACCTATACCGCATTTGGTACTGCCACTCATACTGGATGGAATTTTGGTGATGGAGGAACTGCCGGTGCGGTTAGTCCTGTAACACATACTTTTCCATTCCCGGGAATTTTTTCTGTCACGGTTTATGGTCTTGCTTCAGGTCTCGATGGCAATGGAATGCCATGTACAAAGATTGTAGCAAAGACTCATATAAAAACAATTCCATTTGATGCAGACTTCGATGTGAGTTTCCAGTGTAATGGCTTAAATCAAATGCAGACTGTTTTCACAAATACATCTCTTTATCTTGGTAGTTCTGGTGCATACAATTGGACATGGAAGGACAGTACCAACAATACTATTCTGTCAAGTAGTTTCTCTCCAACACCACAATTACTTTCAGCGGGTAGTCATCTGGTTTACCTTGCTATTTATGATCCGGTGACAATGGCAAGATGTACTCTGATGAAAACGATTATTGTCCCTGTTCCAATTGTCGCATCTTTCACGGTTTCAGCTCCTGTATGTCAAGGGACAGCTGCAACTTTTACAGATAATTCAATCAGCCTGATAAATGAGACTTCTCGTTTATTCAATAACGGAGATGGAGGAACTTCTCCTCAGAATCCGGCAAGTCTTACTTATATTAATTCAGGTCCTTTCACAGCTTCTTTAACTGTAACAGATAAGTATGGGTGTACGAGTATTGCAACACAACCTGTAAATGTATTTCCATCCGCCACAGGTACAATAACAATTGGCCCCGGTAGTTGTGATTCTGTCCAGCTCACTGCATCTGGTCCCGGTCCTCATACCTGGAACGTGATTAGCCCACCTCCGTTTCCTACTAACCCTGTGTATGTAAAAACAAGCGGCTATTATTCAGTTACTGCAGTTGATGGTAATGGTTGTCCTTTCACTGTCGGACCAGTTTCTGTGACCGTTAACAAGTCGCCTAACGCTACCATTACAGGTAAAACTCAATATTGTCAAGGAGAAAATCTTGACATTAAAACACAAACTGCTGGTGTAAGTTTTGTCTGGAACCGCATAGCACCATCTTTCATCGGTGGGGTAGGTAGTTTGCCCAATTTAACAATCGTTGCCGGTGTTGCCGGAAGCTTTACGTATCAGGTTATTGTTACCGGAGCCAATGGTTGTACTGGTTCCGCGACTTATTCTATAACAGTAGATCCTGTACCTGCATCAGCATCCATAATTGGTGGACCTCTTACTTTTTGTAATGGTGATTCAATATTGTTGACAGTATCTCCTCCAGGTGTGTCTTATCTTTGGTCAAAATCACCAACCCCGCCACTTACTCCACCTGCAAATGCAAATGATAGTTTATACGTAACTACCAGTGGTACTTATTCGGTGATTGTTCAAACTGCTTCCGGTTGCGCTTATCCTGCAATTCCTCCGGTTATTATTACTGTTAACCCTATACCTCCTGCAGCGATTACCGGAGATACTGTTTTATGCGAAGGAGAAACTCTCGTTTTGAAATCTACTCCTGACGGTGGTTCCACTTATGCATGGGCTGGTCCTATAGGTACCGGTGTGACCAATCCGTATATTCAGGCTGGTATGAGTTTAGCAGATGCAGGTATATATACCGTTATAGTTACTAATACATTTGGATGTACAGCTACGGATTTTGTAAATGTAATTGTGAATCAAGTGCCTGTTACACCGTTCATTGTTTCGAATCCTGGGGGTGTACTTTGCGAAAGTGTTCTGTTTAACTTTAGTGTGCAATCTCCATTTGGACCACCAATCGTCTATAACTGGAGTACCGGTCAGATGGGAACAAGTATTAATGCGGCACTTCCCGGAAATTATAGCGTCACAGCAACAAATCAGTATGGTTGTAGTGCTGCATCAAATGTTCTCACAATTCATCCGCAACCTGATTTAAGTTGTACTCCAAGCGGCTGTTATGATTTTTGTACCGAATGTGGTAATGTAACAATTCCGGGCCCTGTCGGATTGAATACTTATGAATGGCAAATATTAACTGGTGGTGTTTTTATCAGTTATAGTTTCACGCAAAATCTTATCGTGGCCTCACCCGGCGGAATTTTTAGATTGATGGGTTCCAATCAGTGGGGATGCGCTGATTCTTCAGATACCTTAAAAATTAATTTCAATGATTGTTGTCCTGCACCGGACCTCACAGTTTGTGTAGACACTTGTACTGATTTTGATAATGTTAACCTAAATGGATGGCAGGCAAATCCGATCGCGCCAAATGTTGGCATTAATTTAACCAATGTAGGATCACAAGGTGGTGCCGGTGATTATTTCATCAATGCCACTGATTTAGCGGGACCGTCCCAATTATTAGCCGGGACTTCTTTCAATGGAAAATGGTGTTGCGGAGAATTCTGTTATGATTATAAAGTTTTCGACGATGGAATAGCCGGAACAATGAATGTAAATCCTGTGTTTTCGATTAAAAGTGGAACTCTGGGATTCAGCTTTACTTCTTCTCAAGTTGTGACTGAAAACAGTGGCTGGGCAAAAATTTGTGCACCGATTACCGACTGTAATCCTCCACCTGTTTCGGCCTTTGGTATCTGGACTCCAATGGGGGCTACTGTTGCATCTGACTGGACAACCGTATTAAGCAATGTAACCGAACTTAACTTTCAGGTTGATTTTTCAGCAGCGACCGGGGAGGCTTCAGGATTTGATAATGCCTGTTTGAATTCAAATGTCCCTGATATTAATGCAGGAGCGGATACGATGATTTGCGCAGGAGATGTTATTTCACTCACAGTTTCAGGGTGCAATGCAATTCCAAAATGGTATTCAATATCCGGTGATTCCTTAATATTTGTAGCAAATGGCGATGTCATTGATATAAGCCCTACGCAGAGTACATGTTATGTAGTTGTTTGCTGTTATGCGGGAGATTGTTGCTGCGATTCTGACACTATTTGTGTTACTGTAAATCCTCTCCCAATACTGCAATGGCCACCTTATCCTAATGTCTGTCAGAATTCTGA
>CAYHFJ010000171.1:0-7477 GCA_964355885.1 uncultured Flavobacteriales bacterium | reverse complement strand
ATACCGGTATAAAAGCTACTTTTGATCATAAATAATGATCTCCGACTGTTTTTTTTCTGACCGTTTATATATTATCACCAAAATGGATCGTTTTAGCGAATCAAAAGGAATCAGCCATTGCTCCGTCTTTGAATTTGAACAGAGTTGGTATGATTTGCTGACGGAGGATGAGAAATTACTAATTGAAGAAAATTCGGTCAGTATCAACTTTAAAAAAGGAGAGACCGTTTGCAAACTGGGAGCATTTGCATCGCATATCTATTTTCTGGAAGAAGGGTTGGTAAAAGTTTATCTTGAGGAGAAGAAAAATATTTTAATTCTGACTCTTTCAACTAAAAATAGCTTGCTTGGATTATCCTCTCTATTTGATGGGAACAATAAATTCCCATATTCTATCACAACCTATATGGATTCTAAGGTGAGAATGATTGATATTCAAGTTTTCAGACAACTTTTAAAACAGAATTCAAATTTCTCCTACCGTATCATTAACCTGTTGAATGAAAGCACTGCCCAGATCTATGGCCGTTTTTTTTCACTGACGCAGAAACAACTCCATGGTCGATTGGCAGATATTTTACTGTGCCTTTCCAACCGGATTTTCAGAGCCACTGCATTTGATCTGCCACTTTCGCGTGCTGATTTGGGTGATTTGACGGGCATGTCTACTGAAAGTGTTATTCGTATGATGAAAGAATTTAAAGACGACGGACTGATTGACATGCATTGCAAGAAAATTGAGTTACTGGATATCAATCGATT
The DNA here is from genome assembly GCA_964355885.1 of uncultured Flavobacteriales bacterium. Classification (GTDB taxonomy): domain Bacteria; phylum Bacteroidota; class Bacteroidia; order AKYH767-A; family 2013-40CM-41-45; genus QQVM01. Next base: position 6,715 of record CAYHFJ010000171.1, on the reverse strand, counting down.
GGAGAGAATTAGCAATTTTGGCTAATCATCGAATGATTGTAAATCCTTCAGGGTATTGAAATTCGAAAATAAATTCGGATACTTCTCCAATAACCTTTCTGTTTCAAAATAATGCACCTTGCAGTTGGCAAGAATCTTGTGCAATGCAAAATTTTCATTGGATATGGCCTCTTCAAAGTTTGTTCCCAATTCGCGGGTGTAAAGACCCGCAAGAGGCTCTATGACTCCATTGTGCACAGGAATGACAGCTTGATTTCCATCCGTCTTCTCAAGCATTTGTTCGATAAGTTCGGCTTCAAGGAATGGAAGATCACATGCTAGTACAATATTCCAGTCTGTTTCTGAAAAAGTTAGTGTGGTTGCCAAACCCGAGGCAGGTCCAAGGCCATAGAGGATATCCGGCACCATTTCATATCCGAATTGCGAGTAACCGGAGTTGCTGGAGCTGATAAGAATCCGGTCGGTATACCTGCGCAACAAATCAATTCCAAATTGGATTAAAGGCTTTCCCCGGAAATTGATCAGTCCCTTTTCCTGCCCCATGCGGCTGCTTTTACCTCCAGCCAGAATAATTCCTGTGAGTAACATAAACTAAATGACTCTAAGATTCGCCGGTAATGTTACCAAAATTTGCTTTTCGAGATGCTGACCCAAAATTAATTCAGTTGCGGAACGGGAATGCTATGAAACGATGAAAAACAATGCATCTCATTAAGGCATTTTCAAGAAAATTTTTCAAGAAAATTACATCTATTTAACATATTTTATGTATAATTTTGAACTATGTTATTGTAATTGAATGTTTTATATTTCTACTATTTATATAGTCTAAATAAGAATAACTAGCAAAAAACCTAAACAAATAGAAGAAAAATTCGTAATAAGAACCGTATGATCTATTAAATAACCCATTAAATGTAATACAATGAAAAGGAAATTCTATTTTGCCAATCTAATATTATTGATTGCAACCGGATTCTTATTGACGAATTGTCAGAAAAGTGAAACTGTCGATCCGTTTGATATAAAACTTGCTACTTCTTCTTCCTTAGGAAATTATCTCACAGACAAAGCAGGCAATACGCTTTATTTCTTTGCACAGGATGCCAATGGCCTTAACAATTGCACCGGAGGATGCGCTACTGCATGGCCAATTTTCACGGTGGCATCTTTGACGATGGACAAACTGTCACCGGGACTGGTTTTTGCTGATTTTGGAACGATCAATGTCGGAACGGGGAACCAGGTAACTTACAAAGGTTGGCCACTCTATTATTATGCTCCGGGTGGAGTTCGTGAAAACCCAAACTTAACATCAGGCGAAGGAGTCAATAAGGTTTGGTTTGTCGCAAAACCAGACTATAGCATCATGCTGGCCAATGCCCAATTGATTGGATCGGATGGAAAGAACTATGTTGTTTCAGCCACGAATACTTTTATTGAAGGAGTTGGGAAAACAATCTATTTTACTGATTTGGTTGGACGCACGCTTTATGGTTTCGCGAGAGACAGCGCCAATGTCAACAAGTACACAAAGGCAGATCTTTCAAACAACGGTGTTTGGCCTATCTATGAAACAGATAAAGTGGTTGTTCCATCCATTCTGGATAAGACATTTTTTAGCAGCATCACCATCTTTGGCAAAAAGCAGTTAACGTATAAAGGTTGGCCACTGTATTATTATGGTCCGGATGCTGATGCCTTAGGGGTATTCAGGGGGAAGAACACTGGTGTAAGCGTACCAAGACCAAATGTATGGCCCGTACTATTATTGGATACTCCTCCAGCACCTAAGAAATAAGTAAACCCATGAAAACAAAAAAACCGCTGATGAGGCGGTTTTTTTGTTTTCATGGGAATGAGATTATTTAACTTCTTCAAAAATAAACACCAATGTAAATCAGCTAATTATAAACTCATGGTACAAATAAGATACAGATGTTACTAATTTATTCTGAGAATCTATATTCAAATCATTCGTTGTAAAGATACAGTTTTCGCCCGCATTGCTCACATTTACGATCATATAATGTTTGTCCTGATGATTAGGGTAAGTTTTTGCAATTATTGCGTTTGGTTGCGAAGATTGTTTGTTATCACCTCAAGTTATATTTTCTAAATCAGGAAGTAAAAGTATGCCAAATCTGGAAACAAAATCACGCCAAGTAGGGAAGTAAATCATTGCCAAATATGGAAGTTTAAATTGAAATGTATCAAATATTTCTATATTTGCATAAAATTAGTATCACCTAAATTATGAGTGAAAGACCCTATTTATTGCGCGTGTGTGATCATGAATTACAAATAGCGTTACAATCATCAGGAGCAGTTCTGATTGAGGGAGCCAAATGGTGCGGAAAAACACGTACTGCATCTATTGCTGCAAAGAGCATTTTGTATATGCAAGATCCTGATAATTCGGCATCTTATCAGGCAATGGCCGACACAAAGCCTTCATTGTTACTCAAAGGTGAAGCACCAAGATTAATTGATGAGTGGCAAATGGCTCCGGTTTTATGGGATGCAGTCAGATTTGAAGTAGATAAAAGAGGAGATACCGGTCAGTTTATTTTGACAGGCTCTGCAGTACCTGCTGATAATGTAACTGCACATACCGGAACCGGACGGTTTTCCCGAATGTTGATGCGTCCTATGAGTCTATTTGAATCGAATGAATCGAATGGTACAGTATCATTAGGTGATCTGTTTGATGGGAATCAAGCTGTCGAGTCGATGTCGGAATTGTCTATCGAAAAAATAGCTTTTGTTTTATGCAGAGGTGGATGGCCTGCCAGTATCTTGAAGAATGAAGCTTCGGCCTTACGTATGTCAAGAGATTATGTAGAGGCTGTAATTAATCATGATGTATCACGCGTTGATGATGTGGAAAAAAATCCCGAAAGAGTTCGGTTATTGTTGAGATCTCTGGCAAGAAATGTGGCTACATTGGCTTCGATACAGACGATTAAAAGTGATATTGAAGCAACAGATGTTTCAATATCAGATAAAACAATTGGTTCTTACCTAAATGCATTAAGAAGAATTTTTGTGGTGGAAGATTTGCCTGCTTGGTTGCCGTCAATGCGTTCCAAGTCGGCAATACGGACTTCGGCAAAAAGACATTTTGTTGATCCCTCAATCGCTACGGCAGTATTGCGAACAAATCCGGATGGGTTATTGAACGACTTTAATACTTTAGGTTTTCTGTTTGAATCTTTATGCACACGAGATATTCGTATTTATACGCAAGCGATTGATGGTGATGTGTTTCATTATCGCGATAAAAGTGGATTAGAATCCGATTTGATTGTTCGGCTAAGAGATGGTCGTTGGGCAGCGATAGAAGTAAAGTTAGGAAACAAACAGATTGAGGAAGCTGCTCAAAATCTATTGGAACTAAAAGCAAAAATTGATGAAGATAAAATGGGACAAGCTTCATTCTTAATGGTCATAACCGGAGGTCAATATGCCTATCGTCGTAATGATGGTGTTTTGGTAATTCCAATCGGATGCCTGAAGAATTAGGATGTGCGTAGTTTTCCCAATTCCGCGTGAACCTGTAAATCAAATCATCCTACTTTTCCAATTAATTTCAGTATAAATGTAGAGGATGATACTGGTATTTGTCTCTTTTAGAAACTGTTCGAATAATTTGTCCATAGTAGTTTATTTTCTGCAAAAAATATTATGCACTGAATGAGTGCATGTTTTAATAAAAAACGCACTATTAAAGTGCAATTCCATTCTGTCCGATCTGTTTACGTCTATTAGTCGTTGGATGCCCCAAATTTCTACAAAAATGGAAATGTCAAATTTCGGGTATGGTGATGATATGCTGTTGAAATTGGGAAATAACTGAAATCGGAAGAGGCGTGGGCAGTTATTCTCATTTCAATAGCATGATGAAACGATCAATGAAGGCTGAACAAAGCGACCATGATCGGGAACCGGTTTTATGGGGCAAACAATTCGCAGGTAAAAATAAGCGGAAATGCTGTTAGCGTGGGTGGGGGAAAGGGCGGGTGTTGAGGCACGAAACACGCACCCGTGGGGGCTGAAGCTGGCGAGGTGAACGAATGAATTAGTGAGTGGTGTCGCGAGGAACGAGCGACCCAGCGAACGGTTGAATGAGTGAGACGAACCGGCTGCAAGCACAAAGGCCATGCGCGAATGCTCTTTATTTTTACTTGCACCTTAGACGGGTGGTGGGGCTTTTTGTGGTTTTACCGGCGATAGTGTTGATTGAAAAGTTGCTGATCGCATACCGGGTGGGTGGGGTTTGTGCGGCTATTGTACATAACCTGATTCTATGACAGTCCAGCCGTTTTTTCGGTGTTCGGCTGGGGGATTTCTGTTATAGAATAGCACGTTATGTATCAATAGCTTTGGAGGTTTAATTTTTTGGCACAAGCGGAACGGTGGAGGTGGTTGGAGTGAAGCGACTTTTTGCTTTGTGGGTTGGCATAGCTCTTTGGATTTGAGGAACGAAAAGCCAATGTGCTATTGTGTGTGGGCTTGCAAAAAGTGTGACAAAAAATGAGACCACAGGGGGCAAGGGTGGACCATTCAAATATGTTTTTGATTTTTAAGAAATTAAGAGGCCAGAACAATTAAGTCGAAATACATTAATCTGGTTTTAAGCTGATCATCTAACAACAGACCCATATATTCTTTTTCCTGCTCTTCGGTGCTAAAAAGAAATTCAAAATCATTTTGCATGTAATATTTAATAGGAATTGGTTCGTTGTAAGCATCAACTACAATGAAACGACAACCGGTTTTATTGTTGGGATCAATAAACCATGATTTTATGAAATCCATTAACTCCCTGCCTATTCCAACGCCCTTATAGTTTTGATTAACACCTAATCTGCCAATTAGAACAGCAGGGTAACTTCGAAATTGTTTTGGTCTTGGAATGGATTTTACAAGCTTCTTCTTACGACTATTCGGAAGGGAATTTACTTTTATACTATCGTTTGAAACAGTAAAGGCACACGCAATAACTGATTGATCAGAGTCTAACCGGAAACAATAACTTTTCCCCAAAAGTTCTTTTGAATAGGCAATGCAATCGTTGGAAAAGAAATCATTGAGGTCAGGATGACCACAATCAAAGAAGCTACTCGATTTGAGTACAACTTCATTGAGTACTGAAAACGTGCAATTATTGGATAGAAAGTTCAAGATACGGGGAAATTATCGCATTTTTGATTTTTCCAAAATGGCATAAGTAGCCACGACCTGCTTACTGAAATCAACAGTAGCACGTTTTTTAGATTTAGCGTCCGCCTTTTTGATAAAAGCTTTTGCATCTCTGCTTTGAAGTGTCGGAATACTTTTTATTGCAATTGCCATGATTCAAAAAATTTATAATGCAAAGAAAACAAAATTCCTGCCAAGAAGCAAGAGGCTGATGGATTCGGTCATAGCAACAACAAAAACCAATCAAGGGTATGAGTGGCACTGACTAATTTGGGATAAGCAAAATAATCCATTCATTTTAAAAACTATATTACGGCAGCAAATTAGAAATGCTGCCGATAATTTGATATGGAATATTTGCGACGGCTTGCAAAAAGTGTGACAAAAAAATGAGACTATGGGTGGGTTAAGGGAAGGAAAGAACAATATTGTCTTCGTCATTGATTTAAATTTCCAAATATTTTTAGCTTTGTTCTCAACTAACGAACTTAACTTGAAAGATCTATTCATCATAGAAGGACTTGAACGTAGAGAAAAAGTAGTATTTGATTACGTTTTCAATTATTATTACTCGTCACTTTGTGCTTTTTCGATGCATTACATTGACGACCGCCACGTTGTTGAGGATCTTGTTCAGGATTTCTTTGTCTATTTATGGGTTGAAGCTCCCCAATTAAAAATCAGGTCATCTCTAAAATCGTATCTATTTACTGCAATTAAAAACCGTTGTCTCGATTACCAGAAACACCATAAAATAATCGAAAAGTACCGAAATTTTATTCTTTTTTCTACGGAAAAGGATGATGATTCTACTGAGCATTTCTTTGCTGAATCTGAACTTCGACAGGCTATTCAAATAAGTTTAGGCAAACTTCAACCACGCTGTCGCGAAATTTTTGAATATAGCCGTCTCCACGGTTTGTCAAATCAGGAAATCTCGGACAAACTTGGTATTTCCAAACGTACAGTTGAACTTCAAATCAGCAACGCATTAAAAACTCTCAGGAAAGAACTTGCTGAATTTCTACCTTTCTGGCTGCTTATCTGGTTGATCGGATAAAATACTAAAAAATCATATCTTATTTTATATGTGTGAATTCGGTTTTAGTCGTCTTAACACTGTAGCAGAAAATTAATTTGCCTGTTTACATTACTTTAATTTAAAAAAATGAAGAACGGTTATAGAGAATTGGAAGAATTGTTGCCCGGATATTTATCAGGTGAGTTGCCTGATAAAGACCGGGCGATGATCGATGAATGGAGGATGGAATCGCAGGAAAACGAAAGCCTTTTTCAGGAGAGCCTAAAAGCCTGGGAAGCAATATCATTGTTGCACGAAATGGAACAATTCAACTCGTTTGAAGCCTTAAAAAAAATCAATACACGAATATCGAATCAGAAAACAACAAACTGGTGGATTGGTATTCAAAGGGTCGCTGCAATTCTATTACTGCCTTTGCTTGTATATTCCGGGTACATTTCTATTCGAAATTCTTATTTGAAACAGCAG
>CAYHFJ010000170.1:0-7528 GCA_964355885.1 uncultured Flavobacteriales bacterium | reverse complement strand
CGTAAGAGTAGGGTTGCTTGTCAATGAACTTTTTATAAAAATCGACACTGTCATCAAATCGCTCAGTGAATTCAAAACAAAAAGCAATTTCGTACAAGCCTATTTCATTTTCCGGATTGGCATCAAGACTGAGTGCCAGGTATTCAATGGCTTTGTTGTAATCTCCCCAGCTTTCATAAACATAGGCCAGATTTAGATAAAGCATATCAAGCTCATCCGCCAAAGGAATTGCTTTGTTAAAATTCACTATGGCCAGTTCAAACTTTTGCAACTGGGAATAAATGCTGCCGCGTATCATAAAAATATCGGCATCTGTCGGGGTAATCTCTTCCGCAATATCAAGGATATGGAGAGCATCCTGAAAACGATCAACCATCGCCAGCAACTGAGCTTTGCGAAGGAGAAATTCTACCGATCCCGGATGTTGGGACTGAGCATACTCAACGACTTGTAAAGCTTTTACAGGATCGTTTTTTTCGATGTAATAATCGATGATATTAAGAAAGGCATCAACATCAAAGAAGTATGCATCTTTGTTGCGGATCATTTCTTCGTACCGTTCGATGGAATGACGTATCTGATTATTCTCGTCCCGAGGGCCTGGGAATTCTTCTTCTTCCATACTTGGATCGCGTTCTCGAAAAAGGATTGCTTATTCAAAGATAAGGAATGGCTATGAATTTTACCCTGTTAAATGTTGACTTATTCACAGGATATGGTTAATTTACTCAAATTCATCCTTCTTTTAATAATATATTAAGAGGAGAATTGGGGCAGCATACTTAACTTTGCCTAATCCTATGTTTTTAAAGAAAATCAACCTGTTGAATTTCAAGAACTACCCGGAAGCAAGCCTCGAGCTTGAGCCGGGAGTTAATGCCTTGTTGGGAGGTAATGGAGAGGGGAAAACGAATCTTCTTGATGCCATTCATTACCTGTCAATGTGTAAAAGCTATTTCAATCCTATTGATACACAAAACATTCGTTTCGGCGAGGACTTTTTTGTCATTCAGGGTATTTTTGATCTTGAAGGAAGTGAAGAAAGTATTTCCTGCGGACTAAAAAGAAATCAGAAAAAGATTTTTAAAAGAAATCAAAAGGAGTATGAAAGACTGGCAGACCATATCGGTCTTTTGCCCGTAGTGATGATTTCGCCAACAGATACTGTTCTTATCACTGAAGGAAGTGAAGAGAGAAGAAAATTTTTAGACAGCATCGTTTCTCAATTTAATAAAAGCTATCTGGAAGATCTGATATGCTACAGTCGAGTTCTTTCTCAACGAAATGCATATCTCAAACATGCATCAATGAGCAGAAGTTTTGACAGCGATTCACTTCTGATCTGGGATGAACAGATGATTCCTTTAGCCGAACGTATTCATGAAGTTCGTAAAAAATTTATCATTGGATTGACTCCTATTTTCAAGGAGTTTTACAAGAAGATTTCCGGATGCAAAGAAGAAGTGGATATCCGATATGAATCGCATTTAGAAAATTGTGATTTCCGGAAATTGCTCAACTCAGCACAGGAAAAAGACCGCCTGTTACAATATTCAGGAGTTGGTGTACACAAAGATGATCTTGTTTTCCATATCAACGATGTACCGCTTCGTCGATATGCATCACAAGGTCAGCAAAAGTCATTTTTAATCGCATTGAAACTTGCACAGTTTAACTACGTTGCCATTGAAAAAAGTGCTACTCCGGTTTTGCTGCTGGATGATATTTTTGATAAGCTTGATGAAAACAGAGTTATTCGTTTGATGGAATTGGTGTGTCAGCAAGATTTTGGACAACTCATTATTACAGATTCACATCAGGATAGATTGAAATATATATTCGAAGGATTGGGTATTCATTTGCCTGTCTTTCAAGTTGACAATCAAAATGTGCAGAGGGCTGGTCTGTCATTGAAAGCTGAAGAACATCAGGCAGTTGATCATTCTGTGGAGTAGATCATACATTTTTTTATTCAGAAACTCATGAAAAAAAACAACGACCGTCCGATAAAATCCGCTGTGGATGAGCTGCTGCGAAGTTACCATCTGGAAGAAAAGATGGGGCAGGTTAAATTGGTGAATTCATGGGAAACGATCATGGGCAAAGCTGTGGCGCATCGTACCACGGAGCTGATTATCCGTGAGAAAAAACTTTTTGTTAGTTTGAGTTCAGCATCACTCCGTCAGGAACTCTTTCAATCACGCGACAAAATACTTCAACTCCTCAATGACGCGGTAGGTGTTAAGGTTATCGATGAAGTGATTTTTCGATAAAAAAATCCGTCTGCACAGAAGTGTCAGACGGATTCATTATCATATAGCACAAATTGTATTCCTGAAATCAGAAACGTTCAATTTGAGAGAAGAAAAAGTTCCCTTCTAATGCCGCATTCTCATCGCTATCGCTGCCATGAACTGCATTTGCTTCAATTGATTTTGCAAATAAATTTCGAATCGTTCCCGGAGCTGCCTTTGAAGGGTCTGTTGCGCCAATGAGAGTTCTGAAATCTTCCACTGCATTATTTTTTTCAAGAACAACTGCAACGATAGGCCCTGATGACATATAGCTCACCAGATCCTTGTAAAAAGGACGCTCCTTATGTACGCTATAAAAATTACCTGCCTGTTCCTGACTCAGTCGTGTATATTTCATCGCCACAATTCGAAATCCGGATTCATTGATTTTTGCGAGAATCGGTCCAATATGGTTATTGCCAACGGCATCCGGTTTAATTATTGTAAATGTTCTGTTTGACATTATATTTTAGTTTTATAGGCCGCGAAGGTAGTGATTTTAAAGACTTCCTGAAATGACATTTTTTTGAATTCGCAACGGATGCTAGAGTGTCTTTAATTCGGCAACTAATTTTGTCAGCACTTCTTTAGCATCTCCAAAAAGCATACTGTTTTTGGGATTGTAGAAAAGGTTGTTTTCAATGCCCGCATATCCTGCATTCATACTTCGCTTATTTACAATAATGTGTTTAGCACTTTCCACATCCAAAATTGGCATTCCATAAATAGGAGAGGAGGGATCAGTTTTGGCGGCAGGATTTACAACATCATTGGCCCCAATAACCAATACTACATCAGTAGTAGCAAATTCCGGATTAATATCATCCATTTCAGAAAGCTTACCATAGTCTACATTGCTTTCAGCAAGCAATACATTCATGTGTCCAGGCATGCGTCCTGCAACAGGGTGAATAGCATATTTCACTTCAACTCCCCTCTCCTCCAGCAATACTTCAAGCTCATGGATGACGTGTTGTGCCTGTGCTACCGCCAATCCATAGCCCGGTACAATGATGACCTTCTTGGAATAATTCATCAGCACGGCAGTATCAGCAATACTTATATCTTTGATACTGCCACCGACAGTACCGCCGGTTGCTGCGACTGCCGATTCTCCGAATGCTCCAAAGATAACACTGTACAATGGCCTGTTCATTGCCCTACACATGGCGACAGTGAGTAAAGTGCCTGCTGAACCAACAAGAATACCGCCGGTAAGCATCACCTGATTTCCATATAGGAATCCACCGAATGCAGCAGCAAGGCCGGTAAATGAATTTAGCAGGGAGATTACGACAGGCATATCCGCGCCTCCTATAGGTAGGACAAAAGAGACTCCGTAAAGAATAGCAAGTAAAAATACCAGCAACAACAAACCCGTGCTCGTTGATCCACTAAGCGTAAGATATATTCCTGCCGCAACTGTAATCATCATTAGAATAGTATTGATGATATTGTATTTTGGCAGTCTGTATGCTTTTTTTAATGTACCGTTAAGCTTCATAAAAGCAATGATGGAACCGGAAAAGGAGACACTCCCAATGATCATTCCGGCCATGATGATGGCAATCCTTTCAGGATGACCAGTGTTGTGATGAAATTCCAGAAGTGATATTAATGCCGCACAGGCACCACCCATACCATTAAAAAGCGAGACCAGTTCGGGCATGGCTGTCATCTTCACTTTTTTTGCCGTTGCCCATCCGATAATAGTTCCAATGATAATAGCTGAAAAGATGAAAGCAAGTTTTATTGTTTCCCTTGAAGTATGAGTGTTGGGATCCGTTGATTCATAAAGGCTGATGGTACCAACAATTGCCAGTGTCATTCCGAAGGCTGCCCATAAATTTCCGCGTCGGGCACTTTGAGGCTCACTAAGCATCTTTAATCCCACAACAAAAGTGACGGAGGCAATCAGATATATAATTTCCAGAATGTAATGACCCATATTAATAAGGAAGAATTTCCGGGAAGAACCGGTAATAAAATTTATTATTTCTTTGGTTTCTTTTTGAACATTTCAAGCATGCGATCGGTGACAACGAAGCCTCCCACAACATTTAACGTCCCTAATACAACAGCAACGAATCCCAGGCTTAGTAATAAGATATTATCAGCCTCTGTGTTCAACATAACAATGATAGACCCAATGATAACGACTCCATGGATGGCATTGGCACCTGACATAAGTGGCGTATGCAGCACTGAAGGCACTTTGCCGATCACTTCCACACCAACAAAGATGGAAAGGATGACAATATAAATCATCGATATGTTTTCACCAATGAACGTAATTAGATTTTGCATACATTGATTTTTAATTTGTTATTGACTGATATTTTATAACTCTGAGTGTTGCTTCTAAAATATCAATCATACTCTTTCCTTGAGAAAGTATTAATTGAGAATTGTTTAGGTTTACTAATTCTAAATCAAGACTTCTCTCATACCAGTACATGCAATTTTTAGCTTCCTGAACATAAACGCAGAGGTGAACATAAAAGGTGTTCGGATCTTCTGCTTCCTGAATTTTGACACTGATTCCTTTGAGGGAGGCGACAGAAGCGTGTAGTTTTCCATGAAGAAATCGGTCTTCATGATGAGTGCCTTTTGAAATCGAGGAAGCAGCAATGTTTTGTGTGAAATTCTCTGTCCAGGTTGTAAGATGTGCGTTCTTCATAGGATTGGTTTATAAAAAGGTTTAATTACTTTCTTTTACTTAAGGAGTAAGAATTGCGCCATTGTGTACAATCAAAGAACCTTTTGTAATTTCTTCTCCGAGATCCCACTTAAATCCATCCTTATCGGCCAGATGAGTGAGGAATACAGAAATGTTCTTTGCATACAGTTCGCTTGCATTCAAAGGCAGAAGACTTGGCAGATTTGATTCACCAATGATGATCACTCCATATTTTGTTACTGTTTTATTATTTTCGCTTAGTGTGCAATTGCCTCCTTGTTCTACCGCCATATCGACAATCACAGAGCCCATTCGCATCTTCTTCACCATGTCTTCGGTGACTAGAACAGGGGCCTTTTTTCCGGGAATGAGTGCGGTAGTAATAACAAGGTCAGCATCTTCAATATGTTTGCCGACAAGTTCCTGTTGAGCCTTAAGGAATTCATCACTCACATTCTTAACATAACCACCCTCGAGCTTTACAGATTCATCATTCTTTAACTCGATGAACCGTCCACCAAGTGATTCAACTTGTTCTTTAGTTTCAGGACGAATATCTGAGACCTCTACAATAGCTCCAAGTCTCTTTGCTGTGGCAATAGCTTGCAGCCCCGCGACCCCGGCACCCATTATCACCACTTTTGCAGGTTTTATTGTTCCTGCCGCTGTCATTAACATTGGAAAAATCTTACCTAAAGCAGATGCACCAATGATTACGGCTTTATATCCTGCAAGATTTGCCTGTGAACTAAGCACATCCATTTTCTGAGCTCGCGAAATCCGGGGAATAGCATCCATTGAAAATGCGGAGATACCTTGGGATGAACAGGCTTTAACTAGTTCTGGATTTGTTTTGGCATACATGAAAGAAATAAGCACTGCTCCCTTTTTCATAAAGGAGATTTCTTCTGTACTTGGAGGATTTACTTTTAATACCACATCGGCCTGAGCATAGATATCTTTGGAATCGGAGATAATCTTCGCTCCGGCATTTACATATCTTTCATCTGCAAAATAGGATAAAAGTCCTGCGTCTTTCTGAATCAAGCATTCAAATCCCTGCCTGACAAGGCTTTCTACGATATCAGGGGAGAGTGCCACACGACATTCTTTTTCTTTAGTTTCTTTTAATACTGCTACTTTCACGTGTTTTGATTTTCAATAGACACAAAGAATCGCAAAGGAAACAATAAATTTCGTTTTCATGAACGAAAACGAATTGAATTCGCCATAAAAAGCGAGGAATAAGTATATTTGCAAAACCATGATTAAACTCACCCAAAGTACTCTGGATAAATTGGAAGAACTTCTCATCCTGGGAGGTTATAAAGTTCGTACTGAAAAAGGCAATTTTAAATCCGGTAGTTGCATCGTTGAACATTCAAAACTCATCGTCCTGAATAAATTTTCACCCGTCGAAACAAAGGCTGGCTTTCTTATAGAGGCAGTGCAACATCTTGAACTGGATACTTCTATGATGGACGAACGTTTTCTTAAATTTCTTGATGAGGTAAGAACTACTGAAATCAGTAATACAGAAGCATCCTGATATTCAGGTCAATTTAAAATATGGTCATTACTTTTCTTGGAACCGGTACGTCACAAGGTGTCCCTATGATAGGATGTGATTGTGCTGTCTGTACTTCTAAAGACCCCAAGGACAAACGACTTCGCAGCAGTATTTTAGTGCAAAGTGATAAAACCACCATTGTAGTGGATTCAGGTCCTGATTTCAGACAGCAGATGTTACGCGAAAACGTGAAGAAATTGGATGCCGTTTTATTTACCCATGAACATAAGGATCACATAGCAGGATTAGATGACGTAAGAGCTTATAATTACCTCAGTGGCAAAGGGATGGACATTTTTGCAAGAGCAAATGTCCAGGAGGCATTGAAGCGTGAATTTTTCTATGTTTTTTCAGGTCTCAGGTATCCCGGAATTCCAAAACTTGAATTATTTACTATCGAGAATAAATTATTTAAAATCAGGGACATAGATGTACTGCCTCTGGAGGTTATGCATATGAACCTTCCAGTTTTCGGATTCCGGTTTGGTGATTTTACTTATATTACTGATGCTAATTTTATCAGTGAAGAAGAAAAAGTTAAAATCAAAGGATCCCGATTTCTAGTTCTGAATGCCTTGCGTAAGGAGCCTCATCCTTCACATTTCACACTAAACGAAGCCTTAGCTTTAATTGATGAGTTTAAACCGGAAAAGGCCTGGCTTACTCACCTTAGCCATCAGATGGGCTCTCATGAGGAGATCAATAAACAACTCCCACATGGTGTTGAATGTTCGTACGATGGCCTTAGAATTGAGTTCTGAGCCTTATTTTTCGCCTGATTTTACTACTTTTGCAAAGCTTTAAAAAAAAGCTGAATCAATGATGCTCAACATCGGAGATTCTTGAATTTCACCGCTGACTAATTGATCCAATAATAAAAACGCTGAGCAGAATATGTTTGAAAATCTGAGTGATAAGCTTGAACGGGCATTTAAAGTCCTTAAGGGCGAAGGGAAAATTACAGAGATCAATGTGGCGGAAACC
>CAYHFJ010000169.1:0-7593 GCA_964355885.1 uncultured Flavobacteriales bacterium | reverse complement strand
GCCACCGATACTTCATACTCGCATCAGTCCAACACAAGATTAAAACGCAAACCGTACAAAACAGAGTAGCGTTTAATCCTTATATGTTGGCAGCAGTAAGATTTGATGATTTTTACCTCTTCGGGGCATTCTTTTGCGAGGGGTCTTTCGCTTACTCGGCTAAATGTTATGCGTTCGTGCTACTTTGACCTTGCAATCCATCAGCATCAATTCTTAATAACTTTCTGGTTGATAATTCTACTTTCTGTCTTTAATTGTATAAAATAAATTCCGGCAGAGAAAGCAACGGTCGGGATGTGAAGTTCATACACTGAATGTAACCTATCATCACGATAAACTACATTTCCTAAAACATCAACGATTTTTATCTCTTTCATTTTCTCCAAACAATTAATTGTCAAAGCAGAATTAACAGGATTCGGATAAATAGAAATATTAAAACCGCCATCAACTTTAATTTCATTGATACCAACTAATGAACACAAACTATCACCAGTTGCTGTAGTTGGAAAACCGTGTTTGATGGTTACGAAATCATAGCCATTTGCACCCTGACTTTGCCCCGTAACAAATACTTCTCCTATAGAATTAACGGTAAAATCTATAGATACATCTTCTTGATTTGATGCCCCATTGTAGCGTTGCTCCCATTGAAAGATTCCTGCCGAATCATATTTTAGTAGCAGAAAATCGTTGTTACTGGCATTGCGAGAACTTCCTCGGATAAACAGATTAGCCTGCGCATCAATAATTATACTATAGGCATTGTCCCAAGAATTAAAACTGCTGTTGTATGTTCTTACCCAAATTTCATTTCCATTAGGATCATATTTTATCAGTTCAATGTCTGAGGTTGCGCCATTCTGGTAAGTAGTGCCTGCAACATAAGCGTATCCCAATCCGTCAGCTGCAACAGCTAATCCCCTGCTCACCCATGCAGCGTTGCCGCGCTCAACAAGATAAAGGACATTGCCCGAGGAATCCAGTTTTGCCGTAAGATAACTATCCTTTGAATTGGCTGCAGTGTCTTTTGTCGAGCCTGTAATAAAAACATCTTCATTATTGCCAACAAACATATCAAATGGAAAATCCTGTTTCAATGGCCTTGATATTCTTTTTAAGAACTCTCTTGTACCACTGGTGTTGTGTTTTGAAAGAGCAAAATCATCAATCAAATCATTGTTGCAACAAATGATACTTGAATCTTGTGGAAGGTTAGCAATAGAATATATATTTCCGGCTGTCAGAACTTCCATGTCCATCAAAGCATTATAATAACTATTGATATTCCAACCACTATTTCCCCAAAATAGACCCGTTCTCATTTCTGTAATGTAAATTCCAAGGCTATCAAATTTTATAATTGTTGATTCCGAATTTCCATTACTATTAGGATAGCATAAACCACAAACACTTGATAGTCCAACATAGATATTACCATTATTATCTAAAGCGATTCTTCTGGAAAAATCGTCAAAATTTGTTCCTGTATTATAAACTGCATCCCAAATCAAAGTTCCGGCACAGGTATATTTTATTACATGCGTATGGGTTTCATTAGTTACATTATTTTGGACATCGCATGAGATGTAAATGTTTCTATCAGCATCGGTTGTAATATCAGATGGTGTTACGGATGTGCTATTAGCGTATGGCATATTCCACAAAACATTACCCGATGGATCATATTTTATAATCATCATTTCGCTTGATGATTGTGCTGGATTATTTAAATTGCCACATATAATAACATTACCAGCTGCATCTAAAGTAATAGCTGCCGGAATATCATCATTGTGATAAGTGGCATCGTAAGTTTTTACCCACTGCTGAGCAACCTGCGCAGATGCCACATAGGCATTTAACCAAATAATAAAGAGAAGAAGTAATTGTTGTTTCATTGGTTGATTTTTTTTGAATTACTGTTTGTTCAAAGCTAAGAAGTTTCAAGGTAGCACTGCACCCAAGCATGACGCATAATCGAGTCACGCAGCGGAATTTCACCCCTACGTTCTCACGGAACCGTATCCCGCTCTGGCGGGACAGGCTGTGAACCTCTCGATTCATACAGCTTGTCCCGCCTTCCCGGGAGCTCTTCTTGTTCAGTCACGAATGTAATGATACATTACGGATGAACCAATGCCCAGTGCGGAAAAAGTGCTGGATTATCTCTGTAATTATTCATTTAGACAACTCATCATACTACTTTTTATAATCCGTTTCGTCATTCTACACCTTTGATCAGAAACCTGTCTATTTTACAAAACCCGAAAAATGGTTCAGGTTCATCAGCGAAAAAACTCATTAAAGTCGAATAATTTCTTAATAATAGTCAAAGAAAATCAGAAGTGAATCTACATTTATAATAGTCAAGATCTGAAGAAATAATTAAACCTTTTCTTACTTGAAAAAGTGACTTGCCATTTTAAGAATGCATAGATAAAAATCTGCTCCCATACTAAGTGGGGCTCTCGTCGCATCAGTCCAACACATGATTAAAACGCAACTCCGTGAAAAACGGAGCAGCGGCTAATCCATATACCTAGTGGTTGGTTTTATCATTGAATAGATCATTCCAATTTTCGCATTTTCGATTTTTTTCGTTCCAAAATTTCAGTATCCAATCTTCATCATTTGAAATAGAAATTACATTTATATCGTTGTCAAAAGTAATGCTGGACAAACATCTATGCCTAGCCCCTTTATTATCGATAAGCTCATAAGTATGTGGCATTAAGAATAGACTGGTGTCTAACTTCTGCTTTGTATTAGTATTTGTATTTAGAATTTCTTCAAACATTGTAGTATTGCCCTCCTTGAGGTCTAATCTTATTGAATCTAAACTATAATTATTATCTGTATTATAAACAGATCCGGAGGCTAAGTTTCCGAATTTAATTGGCAAGTATGACTTTTGATTTGAAGCATGAATAAGTATGTAATTCTTTGCCCGCTCTTCTGCTAATCTCTGTTCAGGATGTATCCTATTTTGATCAATATATAAATCGGTAACGTCTGAGGATTTCATAGAACTTATTATATATGAACAATACAAAACGGTTACTATTAAAGCGCTTCTAAACGCAACTTTCCAGAAGAAATTCCTCTTAAAAAGAGAAAAGCCAAATGCTGTCAAGAGCGGAATTCCCAACAGTACCAAAATGAAAATAACAAATTTTGACCAAATAATATGACTCACTAAAAGATTCCGGCTATTGCTTTATTTTATAATTTTCCGATACATGTACTTCCCATCGATGCCGGCTTTCAACAAATATACTCCTTCCGAAAATTCTTTTCCTGAAAGCCTTATAGGCGTATTTGGCCGAAGTACTGATTGCATGATCAACTGTCCGGTCAGATTATACAATGAGAGTTCTCCTGATTTGATTTCTGCAGACTTCCAAAACACAGTAAATTCAGAAGCAATGGGATTTGGAAAAACAGTCAGCTGATCCGGTTCTGAATATACCTTCGGGACATTCACCCCGGGAATGGTAAGGATTTCAATATTGTCAAGAAACAGTTCGCAGCGGGAGATACTGTTTATTTCAAATCCAATCTGGAACGGAGCCTGCGATGCTATCGAATAAAGAGCTACTGTATCCGTGGACCAGGAAGTGGAATCAAAGGATATACTGTAATTCGCGTACACGCTGTCGGTTTTCAAATCAAGTCCTCCGCGGGAGAAGAAATAGTTTTTCGTGAGTCCGCAATCATAGGAATAAAAGATTTTCAGTGTATCCGCTTCCGCAGGGATATAATCATAGGCATACAACAAATCAAAGCGAAGCACAGGATCCGGAACCGCAGACAAATCAATCACCGGAGAAATGATAAAATCCTGTTGCGGAATTGCGCCAACCCAGGTGCCATAGCTTGTTGAGTGTCCTGATTGCTGATATCCCGAGTAAAAACTATTCAGTGCAAAAGACATTCCGGTACGGTAATGATTCCAGTTCCAGTCTGCCGGTGGAAATACTGTCCCTTCAAAACCTTCAAAAAGCGGAGCCTGTACTGAAGGCGGAAGATCGACAATTATTGTCCCGGTTTTGGTAATGCTGTCTGTGCCGTTCGTTCCGCTCATGCGAACACTTACATCGTAAGTTCCCGGAACGGTATAAATTACCCTTGGCCTGGTGAGATTAGATTGCGATGGAGTTCCGCCGGGGAAAGACCATTGATATGTTGTCGCATAACCCGGGCCGGCATTCAGGCTGTTGTCGTATAACTGAACAGTGTCATTCGGGCAGATGTGTGATTTGTTCTGGATAAAATCGCTGACCAGTGCCTGTGCAGGATCGAACAAACCGCTTTCCCAGACACCTCTTCCCATGGTTGAAACCCTGATGATATGGAAGTCAGGCATTGCTTTTATTGCGGTGACGGGTGCACCCGGAAATCCATTGTTGAACGGCTGCCAGTTGCTCAGGGTATTGTCGATATAATAAATCATCCCACCAATGCTGAGCAATACGCCATCCGCTGCGTTATTCAGACATTCCATCTTTATCGTGGACGAAGTAAATGGCGCATCAACAGTGGAAATTTCTTGCCATGTATTTCCGGTATCAGAACTGAACCAGACAGAATAAATGTTGGATACATTTTGAACTGACCACACCTTATTGATTTCATCCGGGTCCACTGCAAACACCTGCTTGCTCATCGCAGTCCATGTGAGGCCTTCATCATGTGTCCGGTAAGAACGCGTGAACAATGTGAGTGTATCCGTTTGCCCAACAAATAAAAAACCGCCGACACCTCCGTTTGAACCTGAGAATGTTGAGATCCTGGTTAATGAATCACCGTTGTCAATGCTTTTCCAGACATTTTTTACTCCTACATAAACTGAATGGGAATTCTGAGGATTGAAACGCACGGGATAACCTGTTGTCATGCTGTACGTGTTTTCATTCAGCCCGATAAAATAATCTGAAGGATCAATACTCTCGCCACCGTCCAGAGTGCGCATATAGCCATACTGGTTTTTACCGTAAAAATTATCCGGATCACCCAGATTGATCGCGACGTCAAATCCATCGCCGGCAAATGTATTTTTCCAAGCAGTATCCTTGTGAACGAGAATCGAATTATCCCAGGCGCCACAGAGGAAAACAGAAGTGTCCTGCGGCGAACAATCCAGGGAAACAAATTGGGAAACATCCAGCCCTCGTGTCCTGTCTGTATAACCAACTCCGCCATCTTCACTCTTATAAATACCTCCATCATTGCCGGTCCAGAATGAACCGCTGGAACTGAACTGTACATACCGGTTATCTGGATGCACAAAGGGAAGTATTGAAGTAGAATCGTAGGAATATGTACAGGCAAAATTCCATGTCAGCCCGCCGTCTGTTGAACGGGACAACCTTTCACCGCCCATCATGAGTATGTCCTTATTCGCCGGATGTACTGCAATCATTGGATAAATAAAATAACAATAGGTATTCGAAGAAGCCGGCTGTTGTGTAAATGTATTGCCTCCATCCAGAGAAACAAAGACGCCTCCGGTTCCGGTAGAACCAAACTGGTATGAAATGTATATACAATCAGTATCAGCAGGCGTCACTGCCATATTGTATAAACCTCCCGAATTGTTCACCGTTGTGACCGAGTCGAAGTTAAGTCCGCCGTCTGTTGAACGCATAAATGTAGTTCCGTTCATGGCATACAACACGGAAGCATTTCCGGGCTTGATAGCCCATGGCATGATTGTATTCATAAACTGCCAGGAAAGTCCTTCATCGACCGATTTATACAATCCAAAATTATCCAGATTAAAATAAACTGTAGAAGGCTGCGATGCGTCTACAAGGATACTTCCGGTATATTCATCTGATCCATAAATAAGGTTCCAGGTACTACCTGTGTCAGTTGTTTTATACAAATTTCCTTTACCGAGAAGATACCAGATGGAAGCATCTAATGGATGCGATTTCACATCTCTTAATCCTCCTCCCGGGCCTGTGAGTATCTCCCAGTGAAGGCCGTCATCGAACGAACGCCATGTTCCGACACCTGAACCGCCGGTAAAAATTATATTGGTATCTGCCGGGCTTAGACCAAAAGGAAACACCCTTCCAATTCCTTTACCCGCTCCTGATACACCTGAAAGTGCGGGCCTGGAGTCAAAAGGCCCCCTGGGGTTCCAACTTCCCTGGATCTGGTTAATACTGTTTATGCCGGAAGATTTTCGTCCGATACCGGATTGCTCTGCACGTGTTTCAAAATTTATCGGATTACCCTGAAGATCGTATGTATCACTTGCCGTAAACAACCAATGCCGAAAATGATCTTCTCCTTCCTCTTTCAGCTCAGAAATTTTTTCAAGCTTTTCCTTTCCGAAGATGCGCGACACGAATGAACCTTTGCCTTCGCGTATCATGCTATCCTTCCATTGCTGGTAGGAATTGACCACATCAAAATAATTTGAAGACGGACTATTTATCAATTTAATCCACCGTGGCGATTGAGCTGAAACATGGATGGATAGAAATACAATCCAAAAGAGAAAAAGGTGACGATGTTTCATCTGTCAAATTAACGTATACAAAAGCAGAATTCCGAGTCATATATTAAGTCATTTCAGAGTATTTGATGAATGTCCCGAAATTATAAGCGAAACACAGGAATAAAGACGTTACCGGAAATTTATTAAAGCTTTAGGGCACTTCTAAAAACCTACCGAAGTTAATTATTAACCATAATTTGAAAATAAATTATCATAGCTTTTACCAATGACATTAAGAATTTCGATCTTTCAGACATGGGATAAAAGAAAAACAAAGGAGTATTTGATGAGGAGTTTCGATTGGATAAAATCAGCTATTATAATCCTACTTCCTTTTTTCTAATTGATAGTCTTGGAAACATAATTAAATCAACCGCTCTTGTTTCAAATGGTAGAATTTATTCAGGTAGTCCTGTTGCCGAAACAAGCGACAGTGCCTGGATAATTATAAGTTCCCAATCCTTTGTCGAACATACAAGAATCTTTAAAATTGACGCGATAGGAAATTATGACTAACGTTTTCTAAGATATTGATTTACAATTGCAAATCTAGGTCGTTTGTCGAGATTTCAAACTTAGCGATAAGTTTTTTCATGTCCGTGATTTTTTTTCGATTCTGATCCAGGAATTGATATTCGGTTTGTGGGATATAAGGTACTTTCTTAACAAGCATGTTCAATTAATAATAGCCTGTTTATGGGCTCTTAAGAGTTATAGCCAAATCAGGTTCGATGAAAAAAAAATGATCCTCCAATAAAATATCGACTAAACTGATTAGTTGCATCCCTCCAATAAAATTTAGATATAATTGCTCCAGTCATTTTTTACCGCTTTTTCTTTAGTCATTTTCTTCGTAGTAATATGAGTAGTCAATCCCTTTCATAAACATTTCACGGTCATTTATTTTGGTGGTGAGCGCTTTTTTTAAAAGTGTTTTTAGAACACTACCTTTGGTTGGGCTTAGCATCATTGCGTTCATGTAATCCCGCTTACTTATTTTACTCCAATCGATGCATTTTTTAAGACGTTTTTTTAGTATCAAATCCAACCATATTCTGGTGCTTCTGCCATTACCTTCC
>CAYHFJ010000168.1:0-7599 GCA_964355885.1 uncultured Flavobacteriales bacterium | reverse complement strand
AACTGGTGACCTCATCCTTACCATGGATGTGCTCTACCGACTGAGCTACATTGGCCAAGAGTTCGTGATATTTATAAGTGAATATACACTTAATACATTTTTTATTTCAATGAACGGCATTCAACAGAGCGGAAGACGGGGCTCGAACCCGCCACCCTCAGCTTGGAAGGCTGATGCTCTACCAAATGAGCTACTTCCGCTTGTGGTCTCTTATATCGAATTTGTTTCTGAGTTAAGATCAAAGACAAACAAGCAATATTCAAAACGAATTTGAGTGGGGAGAGAAGGATTCGAACCTTCGAAGCTTTCGCAACGGATTTACAGTCCGTCCCATTTGGCCACTCTGGTATCTCCCCTTCCCGATATCAACTATTACTTTCACGAACTTGAGCCGATGGAGGGATTCGAACCCCCGACCCACTGATTACAAATCAGTAGCTCTGGCCAACTGAGCTACATCGGCTTTTTTGTTCGAATTTCAACGAACGCACTACCCTCAAAAAAGGGATTGCAAATGTAGAAAAGCGATTTGTAATTGACAATTATTTGAAAAAATAAATTTTTTGGACTTTAAGGCATAAAAAAAGGCTCCTCTTTACGGGAACCCTTGCTTACAATATGCTAAATTTAATAAATAACCGGATTAATCGATAACCTTTGCCAAAGGATAACGCTTTTTCCACATTTTGAATGCAGCCATACTATGAACCACCATTAAAGTTTTATGATCCAGCTGCACTTTTATGCGGGTAGCGGAATCACGTACTGGTTCTTTAACAATTTTTGCCTTCTTTTTGGGGCGACGTACCATAACTTAAAAATAAATAGTTGATGAATTATAAATCGGGAACAATTACGGAACCCTAAATGTTTTTAAAATGAAAGAACAAATATTGTACCACTTCAGAACCAATCACGCTAAAAGCTTAAAAAGAACTGAATTAATGACAAAATCATTATATCATTTGCTGTCCAAAGAAACGATAATTGGTGGAATATTATTAGTTATTGGAAGTTAATTTTTAAAAAAAGTTTAAAATATGCGAATTAACTCCAAAATCAATGTTTTTAATTCATTTATAATAGCACTTTAATGCTCCTAAGTGATGATTAGAATGTTGTTTCATCTCAAAAATTCCTGAGGCAGAAAAAAAACTAAGCAATTGGAATATCTTAATAGGCAATTTGGCAGCCACCGGGTACGGTACCACCCTCTTTAAAGCAGCTTTACGCTCATTTTTTCAACAAGTTCTGCCAACCGATTGCTATATCCCATCTCATTGTCATACCAACCCACGACCTTCACCATCTTCCCAAGAACTGTGGTAAGATCTGAATCAAAAATACAGGAAGAAGGGTTTCCTATAATATCAACTGAAACAATAGG
Organism: uncultured Flavobacteriales bacterium; assembly: GCA_964355885.1. Classification (GTDB taxonomy): domain Bacteria; phylum Bacteroidota; class Bacteroidia; order AKYH767-A; family 2013-40CM-41-45; genus QQVM01. Next base: position 6,212 of record CAYHFJ010000168.1, on the reverse strand, counting down.
ATCTTCGGTATATTCCATGATGCCTTTCATGGAAGTCTCTGCAGCTTGTTTGAAAGCCTTATTAATTTCTTCCGCAGTGGCTTCGTTCTTTAATAAACATGTTATATCAGTTAATGACCCATCAGGTGCCGGCACCCTGATGCCGGCTCCGCCCAATTTTCCTTTAAGATGTGGAAGAACTTCACCTAAAGCTTTAGCCGCGCCGGTAGTAGTTGGAATTATCGAAATGGCTGCCGCTCTGGCTCTTCGCAAATCTTTATGAGGGGCGTCATGAATATTCTGATCTCCGGTATAAGAATGGATCGTTGTCACAAATGCCTTTTCCAAACCCCATATATCATCCAGCAATTTTAACATTGGAGCTGCATTATTTGTCGTGCAGGAAGCATTAGAGATAACTGTGTCTTCCGGCTTCAAATCAGAATCGTTAACACCCAGTACAATCGTCTTTACATCTTCTTTTCCTTTCGCAGGTGCAGACAGGATTACTTTTGTCGCCCCTGCCTGCTGATGTAGATGTGCGCCCGGCAAGTCATTAAATTTTCCTGTACATTCCAAAACAACATCTATCTTCAATTCCTTCCAGGGAAGTTTTGCCGGATTATTTCCCGACAAACTTTGAATTGATTGTCCGTCAATAATGAGGTGGCTCTCGTTCGATTCAACCGTTCCCTGATAACGACCATGGATAGAATCGTATTTAAAAAGATGTGCTAAGGTGATATTGTCTGTGAGATCATTGATTGCAACGATCTCAATCTTTTTATTCTTTAACAACACTCTGGTCGTCATTCGGCCAATTCGACCAAATCCATTTATTGCAACTCGTATTTTAGACATAATGATTTATAAATTGGATTGTAAATGTAATGAAGAATTAACCGAAATTTATTTTCGGTAAAAAGAGTTGCAGATAAAAACAATGAAAAAAAATTATTCCAAATGTCTTTCAGCATGGTAACTTGATCGAACAAGTGGACCACTTTCTACATAACGGAATCCTAACTCAAGACCAATTCCTTTAAGTTCAGCGAACAAATCAGGATGAATGAACTCAGCAACTGATAAATGATCCTTTGTGGGTTGCAAATACTGGCCTAAAGTTAAAATGGATACCTCAGCCACTCGCAAATCCTTCATTGATTCAATGACTTCATCCTTAGTTTCACCCAGACCCAACATTAATCCTGATTTGGTGGCAACTCCGGCATCACTGATTCTTTTAAGCACATCAAGACTTCGATCATATTTAGCCTGAATACGCACTTGCTTTGTTAATCGCCTGACGGTCTCAAGATTATGAGAAATCACTTCAGGTTTCTCTTCAATCACTCGCTGAAGATTTTCCCATATTCCCTGAAAATCCGGTATGAGTGTTTCCATCGTTGTGCCCGGTGAAAACTCACGGATCTTTCTTATTGTTTCAACCCATATATTTGATCCCCCATCTTTCAAATCATCGCGATCAACAGAGGTGATCACGCAATGCTTAATGTTCATCAACTTCACTGACTTGGCAACTCTTAACGGTTCAAATGGATCGACCGCGTCAGGCTTACCTGTAGCCACGTTGCAAAATCCGCAACTGCGGGTGCAGACCTTCCCAAGAATCATAAAGGTGGCTGTACCGGCACCCCAACACTCTCCCATGTTCGGGCAATTGCCACTCTGACAAATTGTGTGCAATTTGTGTTCACTCACAATTTCTCGCACCTTGGCATACTGCCTACCAGTCGGAAGCTTCACTTTTAACCATTCCGGCTTACGCACCTTGCTTTGTGAGTTATCAATTATCTGATCCAATGTTATTTTAATGTCTGTTTAATTATTATTTATAATATCTCATTTAGAAGAAACATTTGTGGCCATGAAATGAAACACTCTATCATATCCACTTCAATGCAGATTACCACTTCGCCCCCCACAAAAGCGTGATAAAGAAATTCACATAGAGATTGTCATTTTTATTGAAAGCCATGATAGGAATCGCTTTGGGGAAATAATCTAATGTCACCCCGGTCTCTAAGGCTGTAACTTTTTGTTGCCACATTGAATACTCAAACGATAAGGCTAACTTTGCATAAACCCCTGGATGAAACTTCAATTGATCAAAACCTTGAAAATAAGGACCGGGGCCATAAATATTTTCTACAGACTGATGCAATGGATCGTCCGGATTATATTTCTGCACTTCTACAACTTTAAATAAAGAATCAAATTGTGAGTCAAGAAGTACCTCCAGGTACACAGGTTTTGTCATTCCGAGATTCGCCCCGAAATAATAATTGAACCGGACTTCAACTCCACTTCGCTCTCCCTTTCCAAAAAGAACATTTTGCATACCGTAGCCGACACGTAACATGTAAACATAGTTCAACTTTCCAAAGAAGAATGGACGAGAGTCCGGATAGTATGGGTTTGGCTGTTTGTATTGCTTTGGATGTCTTAAAGATACCAAGTCTAAATCAAGCATCTTTTTCTTGTAACCGGTTTTATGCCAGCCTCTTTTAAAAGAAATTCCAAATCCGTTTGAATGAAGGGTGATTCCTCCTTCCGCTTCATTTCTGAAAAGAAGCTGAACCTCTTCGCTTGTGTTGCGCAAGGAATCTTGTGCTTGCATTTCAAATGCAACCAAAAACAACCAGAAAATGAGAAAAAGCCGATACATATTCATTACAAAACTAAGAATTTTTCAGCTCAATTCGCCAAAGCCTAAATTCCCGGGAAAACTTTAATGAAACAGAATTATTTCAACTGTCTGACTCATTCAGACAATCGATTACCTTTGCCATATGGAAAGCATGTACACAATTTACAAGGGAGAATTAAGGACAGAATCAAAACACTTGAAATCAGGGTCAATAATTATTACCGATGCTCCACCCGATAACCAGGGAAAGGGTGAAGCATTTTCTCCAACTGATTTGTTATGTGTCGCATTGGCAACTTGTATGACCACTCTTATGGGTATTGCATCCAGAACACACGCCATCAGTATCGAAGGGCTGAAACTTAGCATTACTAAAAAGATGCTGAGTAATCCCCGGAAAGTCGGTGAAATACAACTGGACTTTTATATGCCGAAAAATAATTATAGTGATAAGGAGAAAGCGATTCTTGAACATGCCGCAAAAACTTGTCCTGTCGCTTTGAGCCTCCATCCTGAACTAAAGCAAAACATTAGCTTTCTCTATGAGGGTTGACTAGAAACAAGAAAAGCGAACCGATGGTCGATTCGCCGATATTTTATTGGAATTCAGCTTTTAGCTGCGGATCTCTTTGCTCATTTTCGTTTTGTGCATGTCACCGTAAGCAGGACATTTCTCATGCGATTTACATGAAGCAAAGAATAAACTGATTACAGCCACGAAGGCACAAGTACGAAGGATATTTTTCATTTTTTCTCGATAGGTTGTTAGGTTCTAAAAACGAAAATAATTAAATTTTGTTGTAATTATTTTCTCTAAAGCTATGCAAAAATACATTTTTACTCAAATTTGACAAGGTTAAGTTTTCAACAAAATAACAAGCATTGATTTTATTTAAAAAACGATCTTTTCGCTATTAATGCAGAAACTCTTATTAATTTCACAAGATGATTGAAATTAAGCCTCAAATTGAAGAAAGCTGGAATCAGTTCTTAGAAAATGAGTTTGGGTCGCCCTATTTTAAAGAAATAAAGGAATTTCTCGTTTCAGAAAAAAATGCCAATCATCTCATCTATCCTCCAGATTCTAAAGTCTTTTCGGCTTTTGAATTGACGCCGATTGAAAGGCTAAAAGTCATAATCATTGGACAAGATCCATATCATGGGGGCGGTCAGGCGCATGGCCTCTCTTTCTCTGTACCCGAAGGAATACGGGTTCCTCCCTCTTTGCGAAATATTTTCAAAGAGCTGCACTCGGATCTGGGAATTACAATTTCAAGTTCAGGAAATTTAGAAAATTGGGCTAAACAAGGAGTTCTTCTCCTAAATGCAACTTTGACAGTAAGGGCAAATGAAGCCGGCTCTCATCAAAACCGTGGCTGGGAAAAATTTACGGACGCAATAATCAATAAAATCTCAAAAGAAAAGGAAAATATTGTTTTTATTCTGTGGGGAAAATATGCCCAGGCGAAAGAAGTCTTGATTGATTCGAACAGACATCTGATTTTGAAAGCGGCGCACCCTTCTCCTTTTGCCGCAAGCAAAGGTTTTTTTGGTTGCAAACATTTTTCAAAAACGAATGACTTCTTGCGTATGAAAGGAATAAAAGAAATAAATTGGGAAGTGTGAACAAAGCTAATCCGCTTACTTCAGAGAGTTAAAAGTTTCATTTCAGGCCTTGGTTATTCAGCAAACTAAAACATCAACAAGCAGTCTATCAACTTTCCAAAACAGGAAAACTGATTCAGCATGTCCATTTTTCAACCTGGCTTTAATATTCATTTTCCTTTTCATAAACCTCAGTGCACTTGCACAAAAATCAGTTTCCTTAAAAGTACAACTGCAAGACAGTTCAGAGCTGCAATCATTCTTGAAAATCAGCAAACAACTTTTCTCAGAGACAAATTTCAGAGATATCAATCTTGCAAGAAAAGAGTTGCAGGATGCATTATTAAAATTACAAAATAGCGGTTACTTGGCAGCAAGTATTGATTCTGTGTATCAGGACTCGGCATCACTGCATGCATACCTTCACCTTGGGATGAAATATCAAATGGCTTTTCTGGGAAAAGGCAATGCTGATAATTCCTATTTAGCAGGAACACCCTTGAGAAAAAATTACACATCGGAAAAGGCATTTGATTATAAAGAGATAGTCAGAATCCGGGAACGGATTATTAAAAACTGTGAAGACCAGGGCTACCCTTTCGCTTCGATTTACCTCGACAGCATATCAATTGAAAATGACAAAATACATGCAACTATACATTTAGAAAAAAACAAAGCTGTTATTATTGACAGTGTTGTGATAAGGGGAAGTGCAACAATTGCCCCAGTATTCATCCAGAATTATATTGGTATTAGACCTGGAGATCTTTATAATGAATCACAAATTTCGAAAATAAGTAACCGCTTGAAGGAGCTGGCTTTCATAAGGGAAGTCAGAGAGAGCCGAATAATATTCACTGAAAAGCAAACCAAAGTTGAACTTTTCCTTGAAAATAAAAAAGCCAGTCAGTTTGATGGCGTACTAGGCTTGTTGCCGGATGAAAATAATGCAGGAAAATATAAAGTAACCGGTGAGGCTCATATTAAATTACAAAATTCACTTCGGCGGGGAGAAATTATTGAACTCAACTGGAAGCAACTTCCATCAAGTTCTCAGGATTTAAAAATACGTGCTCTTTATCCTTTCCTCTTCAATACACCTTTCGGTTTGGACGGCTACCTTTCTATTTATAGAAAAGACAGTACTTATATTGATGTTATTAAAAGTCTTGGGGTTCAATATTCACTATCAGGAAATAATTACATAAAGGCATTTGTGAAAGACAAGCAAAGCGACCTACAAAGTTCGAAAGGACTTGAGAGTGCGACAGTCTTACCCAACTATGCTGACATCACCATACTCTCCTACGGACTAACATTTCATTATGAGAATCTTGACTACCGATTGAACCCAAGAAAAGGTTTCAGTATGGAAACAACAGGAAGTATCGGAAATCGGGACATCAGAAAAAATCAGGACATCAATCCTGTGCTTTATGATAGTCTGCGTTTAAGGACGACAAGTTACCAGGGAGAGATAACTTTTGATAATTATTTTCCACTATCCGGTCGACATGTAATAAATCTCGGAGGTAATGGCGGGTATATCTACAATCCGGAAATTTTCAGCAATGAATTGTTTCGGATTGGTGGGCTCCATTCACTCAGAGGATTTGACGAAGAATCAATTTTTGCTTCGACTTTCGCAATTGGAAAGCTTGAATACCGATATCTACTTGAACAAAATTCATTTCTCTTTGCATTTATTAATGGTGCATGGTACGAAAACAGAAGTCGTAATACTTTTTTAACTGATACGCCATTTGGCTTTGGTGCCGGCATCAACTTTGAAACAAAACTTGGAGTGATGTCGGTGAGCTATGCACTGGGGAAGCAATTTGAGAATCCAATACTCCTGCGAAATGGAAAAATACATTTTGGGATTGTGAATTATTTTTAGTTATTGCGGGAATGGCCGAACATGGGAATAAAAAAAGTACAATAAAAAAAGCAGCGT
>CAYHFJ010000167.1:0-7633 GCA_964355885.1 uncultured Flavobacteriales bacterium | reverse complement strand
CTATTTTAGGTGATGTGCGCAGAGATTTTTTTGCAAGACAAGGCGTGAGGAAGGAAGATACTGAAACTAAGTATCTGACTGACGAACAACGCAGTATTGCAAAAAAAGATCAAGCATTGCAAATGTCTGAATAATTGTGATTCACTGATTAGCAGCACCTGAAAGAGGTTATTAGAGGTGCCCTTTATTTAAAACGGCTGAAAAAATCGACTACTCCTCCTCTGCTCGGGGATTCAGTAATTTGCCTTTAGAATATTGTTCCTCTCTCTCAATATCCCCATTTTCTTTTAAAATGATCCAGATTCCATGCTTCAAACCATTCTGATAGGAGCCTTTCTGCCATATATTTCCATTTGGATGAAATACCAGGGCCTGACCCGCAAATTCACCGTTGAGCATAGTCGCCTGAACCTTTTTGGAACCGGATTCGAAAAATTCGTCAAAGGGTCCGGACATTACGTCTGCTTTGTAGGTAATGGCTCTGGATAACTTGCCATTTGAATAAAAAACCTTTGACAGTCCTTCTTTTTTGCCATTAAGATAAAAATCTGATGCTGTAAGAATTCCTTTTTCATCAAAAAAATTCCACAGACTATCCTTGATCTGATTGATGTATTTACCCTTTGCAATTAAAATGCCTTCCTCTGAAAACACCTCCGCATCACAGATCTTAGTTCGGTCTCTATAAATTAATTTTGATTGCAACTTGCCATTTTTGTGGTAAGCGTGAAAAGTTCCAATTGGGATATCATCCTGATAATACCCTTCAGAAAAAAGTGAATCTGTTTGAAAATATTTCCTCCACAATCCCTGTCTGGCCTTGTTCTTATCGAGACGATTAATTGTATCTCCTTTAAAAACCTTATAGGTTTGCCCTACTGCGGAGAAGGAAATGCTAACAAAGAATACGAGAAGGAGAGTTAAATATTTCTTTTTCATCAGTGCAAATATAGTCCGGAGAATCCATCTTTTATATGGTATATACCAAAACCATTAGCTTTCCGACATATATAATATGAAACCTGCATGAGATTTGCTTATGCCGCCAAGTTTTAGGAAAATGAAACATTTAGGTATAGAACGGAAAATATTGATTTCCATTGTTTTCACGCTTCCATGGTACACATATTAAATTGAGTCATTGACGGATTAAAATTTTATTACATTGCGTGCTGCAAAATTTTACACCCTATGAATATACCATCAGTTAAAACAGGCCACCCAAAAGGACTTTATGTTCTTTTCGTCACAGAGATGTGGGAACGCTTCAGCTATTATGGAATGCGAGCCATCTTCGTGTTATTTCTCACGAAGGCAATGCTCTTCAGTGGAAAAGACGCCTCAAATATTTACGGAAGCTACACCGGACTTGTTTATCTGACCCCGCTTATCGGAGGCTATATTAGTGACAGATACTGGGGAAACCGAAGGAGTATATTCATTGGTGGGTTAATGATGGCCGTCGGACAATTTCTTATGTTTTTTTGTGCGAGTTCATTGGGTACAAGTTCATCTAATATGCTTATGCTGGCCGGACTTACCATGCTCATTATCGGAAACGGATTCTTCAAACCAAATATCTCCACTATGGTCGGGCAGTTGTACACTAAAGACGACACACGTGTAGATGGAGCCTTCACTATTTTTTATATGGGAATTAATCTGGGAGCCTTTTTCTCTCCACTCGTTTGTGGCGGACTGGGCGATACCGGTGATGTAAATGATTTCAAATGGGGATTTCTCGCGGCGGGGATCGGAATGATCATTAGTGTGATCACTTTTGAATTACTGAAAAATAAATATATCATTGGCCCAACTGGTGAGCCGGTTGGCTTACCTCCGGGACATTACACAACTGCTGAGCAAAAGACTCAAAATAAAGCCGACGCTCCTAAAACAAATATGAATAAGCTCCTGATGATATTAGGTATCGGCCTGGCGCTTGTCTATGTATTTAACAATTTTATGGGACAAGATTTGATTGGTTCCTTAATTTTCGCTTCAGCAATTGCAGTCCCGGCATTAATCATTACAGATGGCTCATTAACTAAAACAGAAAAAGACAGAATCTGGGTTATTTTTATCCTTGCATTCTTTGTGATTTTCTTCTGGAGTGCCTTTGAACAAGCCGGAGCCTCACTTACTTTATTTGCAGACCAGCAAACAGAAAGACATTTAGGTGGATGGGAAATGCCCGCTTCCTGGTTTCAATCAATTAATCCACTGGGTATTATTTTACTTGCCCCCTTGTTCAGTATGCTATGGATTGCATTAGGAAAAAAGAAGCTTGAGCCTTCATCACCATTAAAAATGGCTCTTGGATTGATACTGCTATGTCTTGGTTATGTGGTAATAACATTTGGAGTTAAAGGAGTAGATGCGGCAACAAAAATTTCAATGTGGTGGTTGATTGGTTTATACGTCCTGCATACTATGGGAGAACTCTGCCTTTCACCGATTGGTTTGTCAATGGTATCAAAATTAGCTCCTTTGAGATTTGCATCTTTGCTTATGGGTACTTGGTTCCTAGCTAACGCGGCAGCTAATAAACTTGCCGGAACATTGAGCGCATTGATACCACCTGGTGCAGCTGAATTGGCTGAAGGCCCTGTCGTCAACCCTGTGATTTTCGGATTTGAGATCACAAACCTGTACGAATTTTTCATGATCTTCATTATCATGAGTGGTGTTGCTGCAGGCATTCTGATTCTAATTTATAAGAAGTTAATAAAAATGATGCACGGAGTTCATTGATTGATGATGGGAAATAATAAAATGCACTTCAGTGTCGGAGACGTATACGACTTCGGCACTGTTGTATTTACAGAACAGGACATCATTGACTATGCGAAGAAAAATGATCCACTTGAATTTCATACTGACAAAGAAATAGCACAGGCTCACATGTTTAAAGAACTTGTAGCGAGTGGACAACATGCTTTTCATCACTTCTATGTAAATCACTGGATTCCCTCGTTTGGGAAGACCGTCTTGTGTGGTTTATCGGTTAACAACTGGAGTTTTCATAAACCGATCTATCCTGAAATTCCCGTTCATTGCATAGTAAGAATTGAAAGCTTACACCATCATGTTGAAAAAAACTCAGTAAGTATAAAATGGAAATTTGAATTTCTTAATTCAAAAGGTATTCATTTTCAGCAACTTGAAATGAATGTGCTGCATAGGATCCAGCCTGACAATTAAATTAACAGGTCTCTTCAAACTATTTTCATGTCAATTCGTTAACTTTCAACCTATTCCACTAAAATCTTGCTCTATGAAAATGAAATTCTCACTTTACCTTTTGTGTTCAGGCATACTATTTTCTTCCCTTGCCCAAGCACAGGAGATAAAAACCAATAAGGGCATTCAATGGGTAAGTTTTGAAGATGCAGTAGCTTCCAACAGCAAGTCTCCGAAAAAAATATTTGTTGACATGTATACACATTGGTGTGGATGGTGCAAAAGAATGGACGCGACTACATTTGAAGATCCGGCGGTTGCTTCCTATATGAATAAGCATTTTTATCCTGTTAAATTTAATGCTGAAACGAAGGATAGTATTTATTTCAAGGATAAATATTTTCAATATAAGCCGGAGTATAAATCCAACGAGCTGGCTGCGATACTCATGAATGGAAAAATGAGCTACCCAACTTCCGTCTATTTGGATGGCGAATCTAATCTCATCGGGCCGGTACCCGGATATCTTACCGCTGAACAATTTCTGCCTGTTCTTCGTTATTTTGCAGAGGATATTTATAAAACCACACAGTGGGATGATTATATGAAACAACAACAAAATAAGTGAACTCTGTTTTTTAAGCCCTCTTTTTTTAAAACCCGGTTCCTCCTGCTTTCTTCACCAATTTCAACATAGACTGATTTCATATCAAACCTTGTATTGATTTATTCATGTCAAATTGGGTTGTTTCCCTTTGTAAAAACGAATTAAATCAATACTTTTGCAACCCATCCGGAAAAAACCGGAAATATGGTGATTGTAGCTCAGCTGGTTAGAGCGCTAGATTGTGGATCTAGAGGTCGTGGGTTCGAGCCCCATCTTTCACCCTAAGCCCGCCTTATACGTGGGCTTTTTTTTAATGCATCCTCCGATAAATCATTTTAGAAATGATAATATGAGCAATTAGAAATTCACAACACGATCTATTCTCTATGATTCCTGCATAATAAACTAACTTTGTGTGAATGAAAAAGGAACAAAAAATTTTACTTCAGGTAGAGGGAATGGATTGCGCGAATTGTGCACAGACTATCACTCGTTCATTGAAGAAAAACGGACTTGAAAATGTCAGCGTCAACTTTGCCAGTGGCGAGGTTACCTTTGAAATTGTTCCCGCCGAATCAATTGATAAAGCAATTGAAAAGATCCACGCTCTGGGTTATCACGTCACGGAAAGATCCGACAAGGAAAAGAAAGAAGTAAGGCCCGAGAACCATCATTCTCATTTAAGTGCTTCATATTCTACTAAAAGAAAATTTTATTGGTCCGCGGTATTTAGCATTCCACTCTTGCTGCACATGCTCTTCCCCTACCCATTACTTCACAACCCATTCTTTCAACTAATGCTTTGCATTCCTGTCATGTTCATTGGCTGGGGACATTTCGGAAAAAGTGCATGGAATTCTTTGCGTGCAGGCTTCATGAACATGGATGTATTGATTACTCTTGGTTCAAGTGCCGCTTTCATTTATAGTATCTTCGGAATAATACAGTATTCAGGCACCGCTGAGGTTCACAATTATCTTTTTTTTGAAACCGCAGCCACCATCATCACACTGGTGTTGCTTGGAAATCTCATTGAACAAAAGTCGGTCAGGCAAACTACAACCGCCATCCACGAACTGAGCAAATTACAAGCAAGCACAGCTAAAAAAATTATTTTACAGGATGGAAAGGAATCAATATCAGAAGTTCAACAGTCGGAAGTAGCAGAGGGTGACATTTTGCAGGTTAATACAGGAGATAAAATTCCGGTTGATGGTAGTCTTGTTCATGGCTTTGCTTCTGTAAATGAATCTATGATCACCGGAGAGAGTTTACCCGTTAATAAAGAAAGTGGAGACCCGCTGACCGGCGGCACTTTAGTTGAATCCGGCAATTTTCGCATGCAGGCTGAACGGGTTGGTGCTGACACTACCCTTGCACACATCATAGAATTAGTGAAAGACGCTCAACATAGCAAACCTGAAATTCAAAAGCTGGGTGATAAAATAAGCGCGATCTTTGTCCCTGCCGTCATCCTTATCAGTATCACTACCTTTTTGGTTTGCTTTTTTGTAGCAGACCTGCCTGTTCAGAAATCATTGATGAATGCAATTGCTGTTCTGGTGGTATCGTGTCCCTGTGCTATGGGATTGGCAACACCAACCGCAGTAATGGTGGGCCTTGGAAGAGCGGCTCGTCATGGTATATTGATCAAAGGAGGTAATACTCTTGAAATATTTGCTTCATTGCGCAACATAGTTTTTGATAAAACCGGAACTATAACAACCGGCCGATTTAAAATCAGCAATTTCAACATACTTGAAGGCGACGAGTCTGAAATAAAAAGCATGCTCTATTCAATAGAACAGAATTCCTCTCATCCTATTGCGCAGTCAATTCTTGAAGAGCTGAAGGAGTTTGGAAAAAATGAAAAAGAATTGCAGTGGAAAAAAATTGAAGAAGACAAGGGTATCGGAATGAATGGAACAGATATGCAGGGAAATTTATATAGTGTTGGTTCATTTAATATGGTAAAACATTTTCATTCAGATAACTCCCACTCCCTTTACATCCTAAAAAACAATAAGCTAATTGCTACTGTCGACCTGGAAGATGAAATTAAAAAAGGCACTAAAGAAACAATTAGTGCTTTGAAACAAAAGGGACTGCGGGTTCTGATGATCAGCGGTGACAGAAAAAATGTCTGTGAACGGGTCGCACAGGCCGTTGGTATCGATGAAGTTTACAGTGAACAATTACCTTCGCAAAAACTGGAGCTAATTGACAAACTCAGCAAAGAAGCTCCGACTGCCATGGTTGGAGATGGAATTAATGATGCACCTGCCTTAGCCAAAGCGAGCATTGGCATATCGCTAAGTAATGGGACGCAAATAGCTATTCAAAGTGCACAAGTCATTCTCTTGCAGCAGCAGGAACTTGGAATATTGTTGAAAGCGATAAGCATCGGAAAAAAAACCTATCAAACAATCAAACAAAATTTGTTTTGGGCATTTTTCTACAATGTGATAACTATCCCTGTTGCCGCGGCAGGATTTCTAAGCCCGATGATCGGGGCATTGTCGATGGCATTCTCTGATCTGGTGGTAATCGGAAATTCTATCCGGCTCAGGTATCGAAAAATTGACTGAAGCTTTTATTTCAATAATGACCCCTACACACAAATTGAATAAGACAGAACCTGAATTGACAGTATCAAAGGATGAATACGTGCTTATGATCAGCAAATGGTATCCCTATGATAAAGACCCTCAATTTGGTGTGTTTATACAAAAACAAGCAATTGCAATTTCAAACTTTCGTGAGATAGTAGTTTACTCTTCTCATTCACATTCAGAAAAAGTGAAGGGACGCTTCAAACTGGAAATCACAAAAAAAAACAGACTGACAGAGTACCGAATGTATTACAAGAAGAATAGCTCATTACTTTCTCCTGCTCTGAATGCAATATATTATATTATCGCCTGGAGAAAAAGCAAAAAAGAAATCTGGAAAAATCATGGTACTCCCGTGTTGCTCCATGTATACATACTTCTTCGTCCGGCAGTTCTGGTGTACCTCTGTAGTCTGGTGTACAAAATTCCTTTTGTGATCAGTGAACAATGGTCAGGCTATACTAATGGCAAGTTCAACGCTAAAACCTTCCTTGTTCGTTGGCTAAGTAAATTCTTCTTTAAAAAAGCAAAAGCGAGAATAGTCGTCTCAACATTTTTACGTTCATCAATGACCAGATTGGGATTCAGTTCGGATATTCTGGTAATTCCGAATATTATTGAAACTCAGGTGCCACCTTCTCTCAGACAAAGCGATAAAATAAAAATTCTATTAGTCGCTGATTTGGTAGATGAGATAAAAAATATCAGTGGAGTTATATCCGCATTTTCACAAGTCCTCAAAGAAGTTCCTGACCTGAGTCTGCAGATTATAGGACATGGGAAAGATGAAGAGAAGCTAAAGCAATTAGCTTCTCAATTAAAACTTTCAACTGGATCATTGGTATTTTCCGGACTAAAAAGCAATGCTGAAGTCTATGATGCACTATGGCATTCTGATTTTCTTGTCATGAACAGTCGATTTGAAACTTTTTCACTCATTTGCGCGGAAGCACTGAGTTGTGGTAAACCTGTTATTGCGACTCGATGTGGAGGCCCTGAGGAGTTTATCAACGAATCGAATGGAATATTAATTCCCATTGATGATGAAACGGCATTAAAAAATGCGATCCTCATGATGTGTCAAACCCGTCAAAACTATCCTGCTCAAAAATTAATGCAAGAGTCCGCGGAAAAATTTGGCTCGAAGGTAGTTGGTGCGAAATTGAATGCGATCTATGAGACCTTACTGTAAAGGCCACATTATTGCCAAATTATCATTTTCTCTAAAATT
>CAYHFJ010000166.1:0-7648 GCA_964355885.1 uncultured Flavobacteriales bacterium | reverse complement strand
TCTGAAAATTCTGTGTTATCTTCACGTTAGGTTTCAAACCGGACGTAGCACGCTCGCTAGGCGTACCATCGAAGCGCCAGCCGGAAGGGGCGGGTGCTACGTCTCAAACCGGACGTAACACGCTCCCCGCAAAAATCAACGCGTCGATGCTACGCCCAGCGAGGCAGGGGGCAGCCGGGATTTATGAGTTTTTGAATTAATAGTCGTTTACCTCGCCAGAGCTTCCACAATATCACTTTTGGTGATAATAAAATTCTGGTTTGCCTTAAAATCCTTCACCAGCACGGCAGTCTGGTCACCCGAAATCATTTTTGCAAGCTCCTCCAACGAAGTCGTGATGTCAATAAATGGTATCGCCTCCTGCATGATGGTTTCCACTGAATCTTTTTTCGATTCCGGATTTTTCAACAGGTGATTGAAAACCAAATTTTCATAAAGCGATCCCACGATCCTGTCGCCGGATGTAACAGGGAGCTGAGAAAAATTATTTTCGGTTATTAGCTTCAGTGCCTCACTGATGGGTTGCGTTTTTTCAATCGTCATCAGTTGTATGTTCTTGCGCGATGAAACCACATCAGCGGCAGTCATTCCTTTCTTGTCGAGGTATCCCATCTTCAGCATCCATTCATCATTGAACATCTTTGCAAGGTAACGGGAACCATGATCGTGGAAGATCACCACAACAACATCAGTCGGTTTCAGTTTGTCTTTTAACTGGAGCAGTCCGGCAATCGCCGAACCTGCTGAGTTCCCAACCCAGATTCCCTCTTTGCGGCATATCTCGCGTGTCATCACTGCAGCATCTTTGTCTGTCACTTTTTCAAAATGATCAATCACTGAAAAGTCGTAATTCTCCGGCACAAAATCCTCACCGATGCCTTCTGTTACATAAGGATAAATTTCATTACGGTCGAGTATTCCGGTTTCATGTACTTTCTTGAGTACAGATCCATAAGTGTCAATTCCCCAGATTTTTATGTTCGGACTTTTTTCCTTCAGGTATTTCCCTGTTCCGATAATGGTTCCACCGGTTCCTGCACCAACCAGTAAATGTGTGATCTTTCCGTCCGTCTGGTCCCAGATTTCCGGTCCTGTTTGCTCATAATGTGCCTGCCTGTTTGAAAGATTGTCGTACTGATTCGCTTTCCAGGAATTAGGTACTTCTTTCACAAGCCGCGAGGAAACGGAATAGTAGGATCGTGGGTCTTCAGGATCTACATTCGTCGGACATATAATCACATCAGCGCCAAAAGCCCTGAGTGCATCCGCTTTTTCTTTTGACTGCTTATCTGTGGTTGTAAAAATGCACTTGTAACCTTTGATAATTCCGGCAATTGCAAGTCCCATTCCTGTATTTCCTGAGGTGCCTTCAATGATTGTCCCGCCGGGTTTCAATAGTCCCGATTTTTCTGCATCTTCAATCATTTTAAGAGCCATCCTGTCTTTGATGGAATTTCCGGGATTAAAGGTTTCCACTTTAGCATAAACAGTTGCTTTAATTCCATCAATTACTTTGTTCAGTCGTACCATTGGAGTATTTCCAATGGCTTCAAGAATATTATCGCAGATTTTTTTATTTTTTGGAGAAGACATATTCGTTTTTTAAAAGTTGTTATTCTAATTTATTTCGTGTATTTTTTTCTTTACTCTTTACTCTTTCGTCTTTGATCTTTGTCCTCACATCACATCTCGTTCCCGACGCAAATGTATAAAGTCAACTGAATCTCAACGCCTGCAATGGAGTAATTTTAGTAATAATAATTGTGGGTAGAATCATCATCAAAACACAAACGCCAAGCGTGCCCACATTGAGTATCAGAATATTTTCAAGTGAAAGATAAACAGGAATAAATGAAATATAATAGGACTGCTGGTCCAGGTGTATGAAATGCGAGAAATATTGAATGAGGCATAAACCGATTCCAATGATGTTGCCGATAAGCAATCCGCGGCCAATCAGGAAAGCCGATACGTATAGAAATATTTTTCTCACGCTAAAATTATATGCACCAAGCGCCTTCAATGTGCCAATCATCTGAACCCTTTCAAGAATAATGATCAGTAAAGCAGAGATCATGTTCATGACTGAGACGATCAACATCAACACGATAATTATCGCACCATTTACATCCTGCAATCCCAACCAGTCAAAGATCTGTGGATACAATTCTTTGATGGTCCTTGAATTCATGTCGGCCGGAATGGTTGAATAGATTGCCTCGCCTGTTTTGTCGAGGGAATGAAAATCAGCGACAGCTACTTCATAACCTCCGGTTTGTGATTCACTCCAGTCATTCAATTGGCGGATTTGTGCGATGTCACAGAAAATAAACTTACAGTCAAACTCTTCGAGGCCTGTTTCATAAATCCCACATATGCGGAATCTCCTTGCGCGCGGTGGTTGTTGAATAAAGTAGGTAATAAGTTCATCACCTAATTTTAGTTGTAACCTTGTTGCAGTTAATTTTGAGATGAGGACATCGTTGGATTTTCCGCTGTCCGGTATTTCAAGTGAATGCCCCCCTACAAGATGTTTGTTGAAATAACTCCAGTCAAAATCTTTCCCGATTCCTTTCACTACAACCCCTTCAATGGCTGTTTGTGTTTTGATGATCCCAGCCTTGGTTGCAAACTCCTCCACATGCTTTACCCCTTTTATGGATGATAGTTTTGCTGTGAATGAGTCGCTTTTCAGTACAGGTTTTGTTTCATATGAGTTATTTTCATCAAAATTGCTGATTTGGATGTGCGAACCGAAACCAATAACTTTTTCACGGATCTCTTTCTTGAAGCCTGTAACTATTGCTATAGCTACAATCATTACTGCAAAACCAATAGCAACGCCTGTTACAGCGATCTTTACAATTGGCTTTGATATGGTTGCAGAACTTAATCTGGAAGATGAAATCTTCCTGGCAATTAACAATTCGTAATTCAATTTGACTGATGTTTCTTTTTTTAAGAGATTGCCGCCTGTTAGGAATTCAAACTCCCCGACAAACCTGCGAAAAATAATCCAATTCTCTTTAATTCAAGGCAAGTGATTACAAGAAAGAGTATTAATACTGATTTTATTGAAACCCTCATTAAAGTCCTAATAGGATGGATATTGATGTTCATGCTTTTCTCAATGGAAAGCTTTGCTCAGCAACTCGGCGCTTCCGGAGATAGTATTTCAGTTAAGTCGGATTCTTTGACAATTCCCGCAATTGATACTGTCTCTTTGTCTCTTCCTGATACCGGAGGTGCGAAAATCAAGAAATTCATGACGGGTGCTGATCAGGTTAAAGCCTATGCAACATTATTAAAGGGTAAACGGGTTGCAATTGTTATGAACCAGACCTCAAAGGTTGGGAATGTCCGCGTGGTTGACACGCTGCTGAAGCTCAAAGTTAACATTACTGCCATTTTTACCCCTGAGCATGGTGCTGCAGGTAAGGCTGGGGCAGGTGAGTTAATTGCAGGGTCAAAAGATGAGAAGACTGGAATTCCGATCATTTCTCTTTATGGCGACCATTTGAAACCGACAAAGAAGGAAATGAAGGAAATTGATGCTGTGGTATTTGATATTCAGGATGTAGGCGCCCGTTTTTATACATACATCAGCACTTTACATAATGTAATGGAGGCATGTGCTGAGAATGAGAGGTTTCTAATCGTTCTGGACCGGCCAAATCCCAATGGATTTTATGTTGATGGCCCCATGCTGGAGTCAAAGCAAAAATCTTTCGTTGGCATGGATCCGATTCCTGTAATATATGGAATGACGATTGGAGAGCTCGCGCAAATGATGAATATGGAGGGCTGGATAAGAGGCGGACCTTGCCGGCTGAGGGTGGTAAAAATGAAGCAGTACGATCACAATAAATTATACAACCTGTCGGTTAACCCATCACCCAATCTTACAGACATGAAGGCTGTTTATCTCTATCCTTCGCTTTGCTTTTTTGAAGGGACGAAGGTAAGTGTAGGGCGGGGCACTGACAGGCCGTTTCAGCAGGTTGGCTATCCGGCATTGAAAGACGGAGATGTAACTTTTACCCCCCAAAGTATGGAAGCAGCGCCTAATCCACCTTATAAGGATACGATTTGCACAGGTTGGGATCTCGCGCATCATGTTGAGGATAGTACAAATCTGCCGAAACAATTAAATCTTCAGTGGCTTATAAAGATGTATGCATCTTACCCTGACAAGACGAAATTTTTCACTCCGTTTTTCGATAAACTTGCAGGCACTTCAAAGTTGCGGGAACAGATTCAGAAGGGAATGACTGAAGAACAAATCAGGGCCACATGGAAGCAGGACCTTGATGAATTTATGCTCAAGAGAAAAAGATATCTGCTTTATGATGATTTTGGTGATCCGAAACAGAAAACAAAAATGAAAGCCAAACCGGTTGGCAAAAGCACGCCGGGGAGAAAGCATATTTAATGATTAGCGGATTTGAAGATGTGTTGATTTGAAGATGAACAGCCAACCACTCTTACTTCAACCCCTAAAGATTTTTTTCGTTTTTGATTCAGAATAAAAAAACTACACTTACTCATACTTTTTATTTTACCTTGAGCCTTTTAGGGACGCACAAAGCTACAGATAGCAGATTGGAAAGATTTCAGTTTTTATGTTTCGAAAAATTTTACCAATCTTTGTTCCTACATAAAATCTGATTTTATGAATGTGATCAAGCCCAAAATAAATAGCGCATTACTAATCTTAAGTTTGCTGGCACTAATCAGTTTTTTCTTGCCATGGACAAATCATAATAGTCAAATGATAATTATTGTTGGAACAGATGCTACCAAAGCTACCTTTTTTTTCGTGGCGGTCTATACGTATTTCTTATGGAAGAAGAAAACTTCACCAAGAGTTGTATTTATCCTATTTCCTTGGCTGATTTTTGTTGGATGGTCTCAATCTCTATATGGCATTAGCGCTAAAGATATGACTGTGGCTTCGCTGCTCTTTTTCCCTCTAAATCTGACTATATTGATTCTTTCAATTTTTAGAACAAAAAAAGTAACAGCCGATGGCTCTATGATGATATAAACGGTACTACAAACAACTATTTGAAAAAATGAGTGGCAATCCAACATATTGGCATGGTTTCAATGCTAAAGCTAGCGGGCATCGCAAAAGATGCCAAGTCAAGCGGGGAAACTCTTTAAGTTATTTTTAAAAGAAAAGCATAATGATAGAATTTTTAAAATATTACGATCAACTTTTGCATAAAAAATTGAACAAGAAAGACAGAGATAAAAAACTTATTTTTTTATTCTTAACGGAATGCAAATATAACTTGGACATACTTGCTTCGATTAATTTTGAAGACCATGCTAGTGATGAGTCGCAATTGAGAAAAATAATAAAATTACTTTCAATTACAGTTATCGAGAAAATTTATTTCGAAGATGATAAAAATATTGAGGGCTCAATACTTTTTGACATTGCCAAAAAGTTAGGAGGTACTTTGAATAAAATATTTTTTAATGGTGTAGGTGATATGGAAAGTATTTCTGATAATTTAATTCAAAATTTGTACAAAAGAATTTTAGTGCTAAAGTCATTAAGTGAAATTGAGCCCCCGTATAGTTCATTAAAAAATCTGAACTATAAACTGAGATTAAAAAATTTAAACAAAGTACTCTTAAAAGTTGTAGAGAAATATAGCGATACATTGAAGAGTTGAAAAACTGATTCAACTTCTCATTGCTTTAAATGACAAATTTTAAATTAAACAAATAACAATGAAAAAAATATTCCTGCTTTTATTGATGCACACAACCCTTGAATTACCAGCTCAAAATTCTTCAATGAAAGTGAAGCATGTAGATTATAATGGATATGATTTATTTGTTTCGCCCCAAGTACTAATCCAAAAAAATGTCTCGTATTCATTTTATACTAATCTGTGTAGCAAACTAAATTTAGAAGGGCATAATGACTGGAGACTACCCACAATTTTTGAATTACGTGCTTTAATGTTTAATGCAAAATATTTGAAAATTGATATCAGAGAAAATTATTTATCAAGTTCTTTTAAGAATAATGCTGTACAATACATTGCATCAAGCCGTATTAACAATGAAGATATTTTTGATTTGAATAAGGAACTTGACTTGCATGATACACTTAATGATTTTGATGGACTTAAGAACAAGACATGTTTTTGCATCCGAAAGGAAAGAATTAAATCCGAAGATAGAGTCGAAAATGGATATCAATTCATGTTTTGGAACGGACATAAAATATATTTGGATACTATTCTAATTAAATTTGATACTCCTGAAGGTATTGGAGGTTATCAAATGGGTATCAATCTTAATGCAAAGGAATACGCCAATGAGAAAAACTTCATCGATGGTTTTAGAAATGAAGTTGGTTCTTCTCCAGATGATGGATTAAGGAATACCTATGAGTCAGTAAAAAGGTATGAAGACTGGAAACTTTCATTCCCTTATCCAACAAAATATTGCCATAATAGATTAATAAATGGTTCTAATGGCTATTTACCAGCTGCGTTTGAAGCATGGGGAATATTTATTAATATGAAAAATTTAAATTTAAATGTTGATCAAGGTTTATTGAGTTCTACTAGACATAAATCTCCTTTGTCAAGGATCGATATTAATAATGGAAGGATATCTGAAAATGGACAAAAAACAGATTGTTTGTGTATTGCGAAGGAGAATTCTGGATTGGATGAGAGAGGTATAAAAAATATAAAAATTATAAGTGATGATTATATTAAATATAATAATTACATGATTACAGCAAAAGACACTTTTTTAGTATGGGGTCCAAATGGCATGATTCAAGGCGCTATTAGCCCCTCTGATGGCAAAATGAATACAGATGAAATTGTAGATAATACGAGGAGCAATTTTAAGATTCAATATGCGGCAAAATATTGTTACGACCTAAGTTTAGGAGGATTTGATGATTGGTATTTACCATCGACAGATGAATTATTTAAACTCGCATCGTTAGATGTTGCTTTAACAAACTTTAATTATTATGATAACCCTTCTTATTGGACTTCAACACAAGTTAACCAATCAGTGGCCAATTATATTATTTATCCAACACTTTTTCGAAATGAGGAGTATCATTCAATCAATTCTTTTGATACGCCACAGCCTCTTGACTATATTAAAAATAGAAGAGAAAAAGAATCCATTTTGCGGGTTAAGTGTATTCGAAAAAATTAATGGGAAGAATTTTCTTTGCTGCCTGGTCTTCGAGCGAAAGTATGTGCACGGTGAGACCTGCCATTTATTTATTTTATAAAAGTGCAAAACGAAAAAGGGAGTGTGGTGAGGAAGTTGGTAGTGGAGTAATTTCACCCCTGCGCCTTCAACTCTTCGCTTGTAATTTTTCTTCCCGGGTACACCTTCAATGCCTCCTCAAGACATCGCATGGCACGCTTCAGGTGGGGAACATTGAGTACATATGCAATGCGCACCTCATCGGTTCCCAGGCCTGAGTGGGAGTAAAAACCCGTTGCCGGAGCCAGCATCACCGTTTCATTCTCCCAGGAGAACTTTTCCAAAAGCCATTGACAGAATGTATCGGCATTGTCAATCGGCAAACGCGCAATGCAATAAAATGCACCGCTAGGCTTTGGGCAAAATACACCATCAATTTTAT
>CAYHFJ010000165.1:0-7653 GCA_964355885.1 uncultured Flavobacteriales bacterium | reverse complement strand
ATTGATAATTAAATTTCATTTAAAAAATTCACAAATCATTGCCGTTTGAAGTATATACCTCTCTGGTTTTTCGAAAAACAAAACAAGTTCGGTATAAACTATCCATGATGGTAGGATTCATTTCGCACAATCGTCATCGCTCGGTACAACTGCTCAAGGAGTATTAATCTGATCATCTGATGCGTGAATGTAAATTGGGATGCAGAGAGACTATAATTAGCCCTTTTTTTAACCGTATCAGAAAATCCATAAGCACCTCCTGTCACAAAAATAATTTTAGAATGACTATCGAGCATCCATTTTTGCATTTTTTGTGCCAACTCAATCGATGAAAGCATGGATCCATTTTCATCAAGAACAATTAAAAAGTCTCTTGGGCTAATCCTATCTAGAATTTGTTCCCCTTCTTCCTGCAGGGCTTTTTCATGGTTGGAGAGTGAAGAATTAGGAATGTATATCAACTTCAACGGAAGATAATGCAGTAAGCGTTTGTGATATTGATCTATACCTTCCTGCAGGTATTTTTCGGATGTCTTGCCGACAAAAAACAATTCAAACTTCATGTAAACAGAATTCGGGTTCGATTCAAAGATAATCAGGATTTGATATGGAAAATCTCTTGCTAATTTTCTATTTACAGAACAATTCCTGAAATCGCTCGTACACAGATACTGTTTTACCGGAATTGGCTTGATAATTGCAACACAGAACCTGTGAAAAATTTAAAAAAAACCGGCTTACTTTTCATTCTCCTTCTGAGCTTTAACACCAGCTACTCCATTGATATTTATGAGGAATTTGCCAACGCAGTTCGGAGTGGTGATTCCAGACAGGTGGCCTCCTATTTCGGCAATACAATAGATCTGACCCTTTTAAATCAGGAGGATATTTATTCTAAAGCCCAGGCAGAACTCATTTTACGTGATTTTTTTAGCAAAAATTCTCCAAAGTCGTTTACGATTGTCCACAAAGGCTCCTCACAGGAAGGAACCATGTATGGTATTGGGACTCTTACTACCTCTAATGCAAAGACTTACCGTATTTCCTTCTACATGACTTCGGTAAAAGGAAAAAATTCCCTACTGGAGTTGAGAATTGAAACCGAGTAAATTCTGATTACTAATTTATAGTCAGCAACTCTCCATTTTTTCGTTTAAATAAGCCTCTCTATTCTGTATTTTTGCGAACATATCAGTGTAAGTCGCCTGATGTAACAAAATTCGTTAGCATATGACTCAAGATTTAGTAAGCGGATTGACTGTCACGGAATTTCTAAAGTATGCTTTGTATGAAGATCAGGGAGACGGGGATCACACCTCTTTGTCAACCATCGGTGCAGAGGCCAATGGTAAAGCTCATGTAAAAGTGAAAGAAGACGGGATCATCGCAGGGCTTGTCGTGGCTGATCAGATATTAAATCTGGTTGATGATCGCTTTAAGGTATCTGTAAAGGTTTCGGAGGGATCAAGAGTTGCCATAGGACAGATTGTAATGGAAATTGAGGGAAATGTTCGTGCTTTATTGCGTGCAGAGCGGCTACTTCTGAATTGCATGCAGAGAATGAGTGGCATTGCCACCCTTACAAGAAAATATGTGGATGCAATTGCCGGCACCGGTGCTGAAATACTTGATACCAGAAAAACAACACCCAACTTCAGGATTTTTGAAAAGTGGGCTGTGACTCTTGGAGGTGGAAGAAACCATCGCTTTGGATTGTATGATATGATTCTCATCAAAGACAATCATGTTGACGCGGCAGGAGGAATTGTTCAGGCAATACAAAAAGCTACTAAATACCTTCAAGAATCTAAACGGGATTTACAAATTGAAATAGAAACGAGAAATCTTGACGAAGTTAAAGCTGTTCTAAATAATGGCGGAGTGCAACGAATTATGCTGGACAATTTTACTCCTGAGAAGTTAAAAGAAGCTGTTCAGCTTATTTCAAATAAATTTATAACTGAGGCTTCTGGCGGAATTGTATTGGAAAATGTGCGTCAATATGCTGAAACGGGAGTTAATTTCATTTCTGTAGGGGCACTCACCCACTCCTATAAAAGTCTGGACATTTCAATGAAATTGGTTTGATGAGCAAGGTGGTAAAAAAAGGACCTTTGACTAAAGTCAGCAGGAGCTTATTACGAAAGGTCCTGTCCCTTTCCGTTATGAAAAGGTTTATAGGATATACAAAACGAATTGCATTGCCCGGCTTTGACAGTATGCCAATTTATGATGTAGCAGACTTCTTTTTTACAGGCATTCAACGAGGTTCCATTGTTACCCGGGCTCAGGCTTTAGCTTTTAGCTTTTTTCTTGCCCTATTCCCGGCAATCATTTTTTTATTTTCGCTGATCCCATACATTCCAGTAGCCAACCTTCAGAACGAAATTCTTAAACTGATTCAAGATGTCTTACCTGAAAATGCGTATAAAACAGTACGAAGTACAATCGTCGATATCATTCAGATTCAGCGTGGCGGCTTACTCTCTGTAGGTTTCATCATGGCTTTGTATTTTACCACTAACGGTTTCATGACGATGATGCGCGGGTTCAATAGTTCATATCATGTGGTTGAATCACGGACTCCCTTTCAGCAAAGAAAGGTTGCTATTGTACTTACTTTTATCCTCACTATCCTTGTGATCGTTTGCACTACCTTGATTATTTTCAGCGAAGTATCAACAAAATATCTGGTCACACATAGTATTCTCAAGTCCAAAACACAAGTCATTCTGATTATGCTGGGGAAGTGGACAGTGGTACTTGCTTTATTCTTTTTTGCAATATCCTTTTTGTATTACTATGCACCTGCAGTAAAAAAAACTTACCGTTTTATTTCTGCCGGCTCAACTTTTGCGACGCTTTTGGCCATCCTGGTTTCAACAGGTTTCGCATACTTCGTAAATCACTTTGGGCAGTACAATAAAATTTATGGTTCAATCGGGACCTTGATTGTCATAATGCTATGGATTTACTTTAATTCTTTGATCCTCATTCTTGGATTCGAACTGAACGCCAGTATTGATAATGCGAAGAAGAAGGTGAGAAGAGAATTCTGAATTTCAGACAAAAAAGCAAGGACAAAAATGACATTCGCTTCCGGTGGAAAAGCCACATATAATATGGCTTTGCATTTCTATTTCTTTTTAAGCCAGGGAATATGCTTGTGAAATTCCGGAACTATGTTCTGAAAATAAATTAAAATCCCATAGAGGATAATTACGAGTAGGGATCGAAGCCCTAAATCCAGCATCCGTATATCAAAGTGTGGAAGCCAAATTACCATCAGGGTTCGAAGCCTCAAATCAAAGGATTGTATATTAATGTGTGGAAGCCAATAAACACAAAGAAATCCAAGAGCTATTGTAAAGAACACCCGAATATTTTTTTCATCAAATGGCTGAAGCGAGAAAAATTTCCAAACTGATATAAGTAGTAAGGTATTGTAAAAAAAGGCGGCAAGTGAAGTTGCAATGGCCGCACCAATAATTCCATATAAGGGAATGAGTAGCATTTGCATGATTAGTACTACCACAGCCAGTAGAATGAGAAAAAATGCTCCATATCTGAACTTATCTGAATTGAACAAAACGGGGGCGTTGAGCCCTGTTGCCATGTTATACAAGGTACCCAAACTGATAATCAGAACGACCCACTCTCCTTGCTCATAGCCTGGCGGTAAAAATGTGAGCAGTGTTCGAATATTTACGTTGATGATTAAAAAAAGTAACCCTCCTAACAAAAAAAGATATAAGGAAGATTTTCTGTAGATATTCCGTATTTGCTGATGATCATTTTCAGCCCAAGCAAAAGAAATTTTAGAGGCTGCAATTCTTTCAAGAGCATTCAATGGAGCTTCAATTACAGTCGGGATAAAGGCAGCTACCGTATAGATCCCGACAAAAGCCAATGGCATGAACTTGGCAATCATGATAGTGTCGAAATACTTGAGTCCGAGTGATGCGACTCCTGCAAACCATAATATCATGCCGAATTGGATTAGATCCTTCATCTTTTTCTCCCGTATCATTTTCCAATCAATTTTAAATCCGGGGCGATCGAAGGCAAATATGTATCCTAATAATACCAGCATTTGAAAAGCATAGATGCCGGCAAAACATGCAATAAATTGATCAAGACTGAGCCATTTGAGAAAGTAGACTGAAACCAGAGAAATAGTTAAAACTCTGATTACAACATCGTTTAAAAAACTAGGAATGGTTGTTTTATAATTTGCATTACAATAATTCCCAAGGACTGCAATAAAAGAATTGAAGAAAATAAGGGGGAATACATAATTGAAATATTCAAGAAACAATGGCGACTCTGTCCTGTATTGATTGAGAATGAAGTCTTTAAATACCCACAATACCAGTCCGGCACCAAGAAATCCAACGAGTGGAAAGAGGTTCATAAAGCCGAAAAAGCCATGGTGTTTCCTGGCTGGGTCTTTAAATAAGGGAAAATACCTGATGGTTGCATTTCCAATACCCAAAGGGACAAACATTGCCACCAATAATGAGAAAGAATACAATAATCGTGTGAGCCCTAACTCTTCCTTGGTAAGAAAGTGTGGTTGGACAAGAATTAAATTCACAAAACCAATCGCCATGCCGATATAGCCCGTGATCATGTTTTTAATACCTTGCCTTTTTATAACACCCATACAACTTTAAAAGAAAACAACGAACACAATGATAATTAATTTTAATTTTGGATTTTTGCGGAAATCGATACTTATTCTAATTTACTTGTTCAAAACTTATTTTGTTCTTCCTATTTTTTCACTTCATCCTTAAGCAAATAAATCCGGGATTCAGATTGCGATGAGATATATTAAACTTTTAGTCAGGAAGACAGTACTCCCCTTTATTCATTACGGTGGAATTGGAAGATTGATTACCCGGTTTTCCGTTCCAAAGTACTTAATATTAAATTACCATGGTGTAGTAAAGAAAGTTCAACCTGAAATAAGCCGGAATCATCTGTCAGTTCAGCAATTTCAAAAGCATTTGGATTATTTCAGCAAACATTTTGATGTAATCTCGTTGCAATTAATGATTGAAAGGCATAGGCAAGGAATTCGGCCATTGCGACCAACAATAGCGATAACCTTTGATGATGGATATGAGAATAATTATTCAAATGCTTATCCATTACTCCTTAAACATAATTTCCCGGCGACTATTTTTGTTACTGCTCAAGCTCTGACAAAACCTGACGAGGCACTTTGGTATGATACTCTTGACATTTGCAAAGACGAACTTAACTGGGATGAACTTCTGAGATCAGACAAAGCAAAATTATTTCAACCTATCGTCCCTCAAAAGCCGGGCTTTTCATTTGACCATTTTAAGCAGCAAATGAAAAATCTGGATGAAGAAAAAAAAGCTGAAGTGCTTCGGGTGCTACTTCCGATAAATATAAGGAGAAAAAAACTTGACAATGCTGATCGGGAGTACTGGAAACTTTTAAATGCTACACAACTTCATGAAATGGCAAGCTCCGCTTTAGTGGAAATTGGATCTCATGGATTAACGCATACCAATCTTGACTCACTTAATGAAGAAGGAATGCAAACTGAACTGAAGTCTTCGAAAGAATTATTGGAAAAAGCTTCATCCAAATCAGTAATTTCAATTGCATACCCTGATGGAGCTTACAACTCTGCTGTAAAGCTTCAAAGCAAGAAAACACCGTATAAAAATCTGCTTGCCGTTAATTTCCGCTTGAGTGACGATGGAGCAGATAAGGACATTTTTGAACGATTCAGTATTTCGAATACAACCACCTTTGAATCGGTTATGATCCAGATTCATCTTGCATTTACTAAAATTGGATTCTAAAAAGTATCCAAATCAGCAGTGATGAACTGTAGTGTTTCGACCGGGAAATTATAGCCAAGATCTAAATATCCAAAAGCCAGGGAATCTTTGGCAACAAAATGTTGTGCAAATATTTTATCCCAAAATGATCCGGGAGTTGATTGGAAAACAATGTTATCACAACCAAGTATAAAGGCAATCCGTTTTATTTTTTTTATAATAGCGTTGAAATCAGAGGAAGCAGCTCTTTCCATGTCACCAAGTTGCAATGTCCCATCAACTTTTAACCAAGCACAGAATCCATTTAGAGAAATGAACTTACATCCAGAAAATGATTTATATTTTATAAAGTCCGGTGTTCTGGCTATTCCGGAAACATTGTATTCCAGCACAGAGTTTTTAAAGGCAGGTTTTAATTCCTTATAGAATGAAAAAACGAAGGAAACATAAGCAGAGTAAAGCCCTTTCAGAAACGGAATTTTTTTTACGAATTTAGCTAATGGAAATGTAAGCACTTTAAGTTTATATTCCTTCAATTTTGAAGGGAATACCCATTGCAATTTTCCTGCGAGGCCGGGATATGATTTTTCATTAGGGAAGCCGTAAACAAATTGAACACCCTTTTCTTTAGCAAGATCATAAGTCAATTTTGCCAATTGCGTAAACAATCCCTTTCCAAAGTGGTCTTTATGGGTCATTGTATCCCCTGACTGAGCAGCACACACTATTTTCCCATTAGTTTCCACAGGATGTGCGTATACGCCATAAAAGGCAGCTGGTTCACCGGATTTACTATAAGCTATATAACCGAGAAATGGCTCGCCGAATTTGGCTGTTTCATTTTTCTCACAATAATATTCGATCCCCGGATCATAGCCAAATGCACTCTTTGAAATATAAACAAGGTCCTTATACAAACCGGCATGAAGGCGTTTAAATGTATAAGGCTGTTTCTCTGTCATGGCTTCATCCAATATTGATACCATTGCTGGAACACAAATATCAACCAAATTCTTTGGAATTGTTCCAGATTTCCTGAGAGGAATGTATCAAGCATGTGCTGAACAATTTTTGGTTGAAGTACACCTGCCGTTGAAATTGCTCTTTCATCAAGAGTCTGGAGAAGCAACTCTTTTAAATCCCTTTTCATCCAATCCTCTAAAGGAATTCCAAAGCCCATCTTTGGACGATTCATGATTGATTCGGGTATATGTTTGTGAACGATATTTTTCAGTAATCTTTTCTGGTATTTGTTCTTCAGTTTGAATTCAGAAGGCAAACGACTCAGAAATTCAGCAATACGATGGTCGACAAAAGGTTCTCTGGCTTCCAGACTCACAGACATTGATGCGCGATCAACTTTCTGCAGGATATCATCAACGAGATATGTCTTGTACTCAGTTGCCAGAATTTTACTCAGGACATCGTTATTTGAATTCAATCTACTTGATTCATCGAAAACAGTTAACAAAGGAACAGGAATTGTTTGCATCAGCTTTCCGCATTCCCGTGAAGTAAAAATCTGATTGATTGATTCAAACTTTTTTACAGCATCCGAATTCTCCAGTGTTAATTTAAGTTTATCACGTCTGTCGTTGACAGAAACTAAAGATCCACTTTTCGCTGGTATTAATTGAGCCAATGTTTTTGAAACACTCGAGGGTATAGCATTGAATTTATTTATATATCCTAAACTTTTAAGGTGCCGGGGATATCCGGCAAAAAGTTCATCTCCTGCATCTGCCGACAATGCCACCGTAACATGCTTTCTGGCAATTTTACTTACCAGAGTAGTTGGTATAATGGAGGGATCGCCAAATGGTTCATC
>CAYHFJ010000164.1:0-7752 GCA_964355885.1 uncultured Flavobacteriales bacterium | reverse complement strand
ATGTTTCTCGATAGAGATTTAAATATCAGAAGATTTACTGACCAGGTAACCAAGATATTTAAACTTCGGAAGGTTGATATTGGGCGGCCTTTTACTGATCAGGCTTCCGATTTACAATATCCTGAAATTGCCACCCACGCCAGACAGGTCCTGGAAACGCTCTTATTCATTGAAACTCCCATTCAAACAGCCGATGGAAGATGGTTCAATGTTCGGATTATGCCATACCGCACACTTGATGACCGCATCGATGGATTGGTGATCACATTTACGGACATTACATTGGCCAAAAAAGCGGAGATTGAGTTGGCTATTTCGGAACTCAGATACCGACGGCTTTTTGAATCGGCAAAAGATGGGATTTTGATTCTGGATGCCGAAACCGGGAAGATTGTGGATGTGAACCCATTTTTGATTGAGTTACTGGGGTATTCCAAAGACCAATTTATGGAGAAATTCATCTGGCAAATTGGATTCCTGAAAGATATTGTTGACAACAAAGACAAATTTATTGAACTTCAGCAGAAGGAAATTGTCAGATACCAAAACCTTCCGATCGAAACGGCAAACAAACAAATGATCCGGGTTGAGTTCATTAGTAATGTTTATTTGGTGGCTCAAATAAAGGTCATTCAATGTTTTATCAGGGAAAGTAAATAGAAAGGTAAGTAGATTATGGGAAAAATTAGCCAATTGGAAATGGTCGCCCTTCGCCAGAAGGCAGCAGCGCAATTGAAAAACAAAGGATCCAAAGCCGGATCCCCACTTTCCGAGGCAGATACCCTCAAGCTAATCTATGAACTTGAAGTGCACCAGATTGAGCTGGAGATTCAGAATGAGGAGCTCAAAATGGCAAAATCAGAGTTAGCTGTTGCTGCCCAAAGACACATTGAACTATACGATTTTGCCCCTGTTGGTTATTATACACTCTCTCCCAAAGGCGACATTATAGAAATGAACCTTACCGGACAAAAAATGTTGTATAATGATCGAATGCAACTAGAAAAGAGACCATTCCAATATTTTTTGGCTACGACCTCGAAACCGCTATTTCTGTCCTTTCTTGCGAAAGTATTTGGCAGTCATAAAAAAGAAAGTTGTGAACTGGAATTGTCAACCCTCGCAAACACGAACATGTATGTGTTCCTAACCGGAATTGTCGATGAACACGATGAACAATGCTATGTAACAGCTACTGATATTACGGAGCGCAAAAAAGCTGAAATTGAACTTGCCAAATCGAACGAATTCAATCAATCAATTCTGAGAACTATTCCTTTTGGAATGAATATCGTAGATGAAAACGGGAATATTCTTTTTGTAAGTGAAAGTTTAAATGGTCATATTGGTGCAGATGCTTTGGGTAAAAAATGCTGGGAGCTGTACCGCGATGATAAAAAACAATGCATCGATTGTCCTTTGCGTGACGGGATAAAACCATGGTTGATTGAAACTTATGAGAGCGATGGTATATTGGGTGGGAGGACATTTGAAATATCACATACCGGAATGCTTTTTAATGGGCAAAGAGCCATGCTCGAAATCTTCAAGGATATCACAACGCGCAAAAAAGCAGAAGAATCACTAATAAGGAGTGAAAAAGAATTAAATAGAGCACAACGTATTACCCATATTGGCAGTTGGTATTTGGATGTGGCAACCAATCAAGTTGTGTGGACTGAAGAGCTATACAAAATGTACGGTTTTGATCCGTCACAACCTCCTCCTCCCTATACTGAACATCAGAAGTTATTTACGCCGGAAAGTTGGGAAATCTTGTCTGCTTCTTTAGCAAAGACAAGAGATTCAGGTATTCCTTATGAGTTAGAGCTAAAAACGGTGAGGGACGATGGCAGCAATGGGTGGATGTGGGTGCGTGGTGAGGTGGAGATTGATGTGAAAGGTAAAACTATAGGACTTTGGGGAGCAGCACAGGATATTACAACCCATAAATATATTGAAGATGAATTACGCAAAGCCAAAGATCATGCCGAAGAAAGCGATCGTCTGAAATCTGCCTTCCTGGCCAACATGAGCCACGAAATACGCACACCAATGAACGGTATTCTTGGTTTTTCCAATTTATTGAAGGAGCCAGGTCTATCTGGGAAAGAACAGCAAGAATACATCAAAATCATAGAGAAAGCTGGTGATAGGATGCTCAATATCATCAATAACATTGTTGATATTTCGAAGATCGAATCGGGTTTAATGAAAGCGAATTTGAAGGAATCGAATATCAACGAAATAATTGAATTTTCTTGTAATTTTTTTAAACCTGAGATTGAGGCCAAAGGGATGAAAGTTTTATATAAAAATGCCTTGCCTGCTTCTGAAGCCTATGTAATAACTGATAGAGAAAAGCTATATTCAATCCTGACCAATCTTGTAAAAAATGCCATTAAATATTCCATAGAAGGTTCAATTACTATAGGGTATGCAATTGATTCGGATAATACCATTGAATTTTATGTAAAAGATACAGGTATTGGGATTCCAAAAGACAGGCAGGAAGCCATTTTTGAGCGTTTTATTCAGGCTGACATTGTGGATAAACAAGCTCGTCAAGGTGCAGGTTTAGGATTATCAATTGCGAAAGCTTATGTGGAAATGCTGGATGGTAAAATCCGGGTAGAAAGTGAAGAAGGGAGAGGTACTACTTTTTATTTTACCCTTCCATTTAAGTCTATAAATAGGGTGGTTGAAGAAGCTCAAAAGATCAACACTTCAGAAATTAAAAAAATTCAAGTTAACAAACTGAAAATAGTTATTGCTGAAGATGATGAACCATCCTGCCAACTCCTTTCAATACAAGTCCGGGATTTTGCAAAGGAAATCATCATTGCAAAATCTGGCGTTAAAGCAGTTGATATTTGTCGTAACAATCCTGACATTGATCTGGTTTTGATGGATATATTGTTGCCTGAATTGAATGGTTTTGAAGCGACCCGGCAAATCAGGCAATTTAATTCGGAAGTGATCATCATCGCTCAGACTGCCTATGCACTTGCCGGCGACAGAGAAAAGTCATTGGCTGCAGGTTGCCACGATTATATCGATAAACCCATCCAACAAGATCTTCTTTTGAAGTTGATAAATAAATATTTTTAATAGCAATCCATATAAGAAAAGGTTCAAGCCAACCATGAATGAACAAGTGAGTATTCTAAATGATCGTTAAAAACGAATAATAGAAATATGAGAGTAGCTCATAAATCTCCTCAAAATATTTTCTTCACCTTTTGATTTTCTAAAGATTTAGTTACAATCGCATGCGTTATTGAAAAAAATGAACCTTAACAACCTTAGTAAAGAAGAGCTCATTATTGAACTATCAATTCTTAGGGAAAATGAAGCAAATCTTGCAGCTATCTTTCATGTTATCGATGAATCTGTGATTTTGATTTCGTCTGATGAAACTATTCTGGCCATCAACGATACTGCTGCTAAACGATTAAATAGTACGCCAGCTCTATTAAAAGGGCAAAACGTCTTTGCCCTTTTGCCAATTGATGTGGTAGAGCACCGTCGTCCTTTCATATTACAGGTTAAGGAAATCGGAGAAACGGTTATTTTCCAGGATCAGCGCAACGGAAAGTGGCTCGAAAACCGTATTTCTCCAATTACCGATCACTCAGGGAAGGTGACCCGAATGGCTATTTTTGCGCGCGATATTACTGAGAAAAGGGAATCAGAAGCAGCTATCATAGCTGCCGAAGCCATTGAGTCTGACTTGCTACGAAAGATAAATGATGCTCAGCACACGGCCAAAATTGGAAGCTGGGATTGGAATCTAATTACCAATGAAGTCTGGTGGTCAGATGAATTGTATCATATTTTCGATCTGGATGTTGATAAATTCACACCAAGCGTTGAATCCAACGCTAAATATGTTCATCCAGAAGACTGTGAAAAATACCATGAGGAAGCCAATAGGGTAATACAGACCAAAGGAGAACTAAATTACGACTTGCGAATCATTACCGCCAAAGGTCAACTAAAACATTGCAATTCAAGGGCAAGAATTGAATGTGACAGTGCAGGTAATCCTAATTTATTACTTGGCACTTTTTCAGACATAACCGAAAGGAAACTGAGAGAAGAAGCTCTTTCTCAAGCATTGGCCGAAAGGGAAAAGTTTTTCTCAATCATAGCACACGACTTGCGAAGTCCGTTTAATGGGCTTTTGGGTCTCACCCAAGTGTTAGCGGAGGAACTTCCAACAATGAGATTAGACCAGATTATGAACATAGTTTCTATGCTAAGAAATTCGGCCAAGAATGTTTATAGTCTGGTTGAGAATTTGCTGGAATGGTCATGTATGAGAAGGGGTATTACTATTTTTAGCCCACAGGAGTTCTTTTTGAGCCCCAATATGAAAGGGTTTCTGCATCCGGTAATTGAACAAGCAAATAAAAAGGGGATCAAAATCACCTGCAATATTTCTGAGAATCTATTGGTTTTTGGAGATATGAACATGGTTAGTTCGACCATCCGTAATCTGGCAACCAATGCAGTTAAATTTACGCATAAGGGAGGAATTGTTGTTATTTCGGCCAGGACAACTATCTGAAATACAGTCGAGATTTGCGTTAAAGACAATGGAATAGGTATGTCTGATGTCATGATTGACAAGATTTTTTACCTCCATGAAAACACCCATAGAAAAGGAACCAATGATGAACCTAGCAGTGGACTTGGATTAATACTGTGCAAAGAATTTGTTGAAAAACATGGGGGTAAAATCCGAATTGAAAGCAAGGAAGGGAAAGGGTCTAAATTCATTTTTACACTACCCTTGCTGGCCGAAAACAAAGAGCATCAAAGTTTCCAAAAAGTCAATACTTCCGAAATCGAGGATAATCAAGTTACCAAATTGAAAATACTAATAGTCGATGATGATGAGACCTCCAGCCAACTACTGGCAATTGGCGTACGAAAATTTGCAAAGGAAATCATTCAGATAAGAACAGGCAAAGAAGCACTGCAAATTTGCCATAATCATCCAGACATCGATCTGGTACTAATGGATATTCAATTGCCTGAAATGGATGGATATGAAACTACTCTGAATATAAGACAATTTAACCCGAAAGTAATCATTATCGCCCATACTGCTTTGATCCGCACTAATGAGAGGGAAAAAGCCATAGCTGCCAAATGCAACGATTTTATGGAAAAACCCATAAAAATGACCTTATTGGTTGCCTTAATTCAAAAGTATTTCAAGATATAATTTCTGCAAAGAACAGAATATAAGCAACGACGCAGAAAAACAGAAAGATCCTAAAATTGGTCAACCCATCCTTCGTCAAAATGCGGAAGATCTGCTGCTCATGAAACTGTCTGGTAAATTTAGAACACCTCTGGAAGCTGAGTTTAATAATAGCCAAATAAATTATGTATAACTTTCTCATTGTTGACGATCATTGCTTTTTCCGCCAGGGGGTGATCAATATCATCTCCAAAAACTTTGAACAAGCAGTATTTGGAGAAGCAAACAACAGCTCTGAAACGATGGGAAAAATTTTTGATCGTAATTAGGATTTGGTCATCCTTGATCTCAATTTGCCGGACCGGTCGGGTTTGGATGTGCTCCGCGACATTCATTTAACTTTTCCTTTGCTTCCTGTTCTGGTTCTAAGCATGTATGAAGAAGATCAAATGGCACTCCGGGCTATAAAATCAGGTGCAAAAGGTTACCTTTTCAAAGGTATGGCAACAACCGATTTAATTTCGGCCATCACCCGAATCCTTGAAGGCAAGCATTATGTTAGTGATACTGTTGCAGAACTGCTTGCCAACGATTGTAGAAACATCAAGGAGGCAGATCTGGTTAAACGCCTTTCTGATCGCGAATATTTTGTGCTTTTAAGGCTTGCATCCGGGGAAACAGTATCAGAGATTTCCCTTTCACTTATGCTAAGTGTCAAAACAATTTACACTTACCGTAGCCGCTTGATGAGGAAGCTGAACCTGAAAAACATGGTTGAGATCATTCAGTTTGTTAAGGACGAAAAATGTTTCTAAAAACATAAGAAAGCTGAAGCGTCATATTTGTAAGATTTTTTCCTACAATAGATTAAGCCAAATTCCTACATTCTTATTATCCATCTCGTTGAATAATAGAACCTACTAAGGCCTTATATTGTCAGGTGTAATATTATTATGATCAGCGACGTGGAATTATTCAAGACATTTTCTGCCTGGCTTGGGAGTTGGTTTCATGGTTTATTTGTCTTGTCTCAATTCTGGAAAATTTAATAAATCATGCCATGAACGATGTAAATACAAAAAATCATCAATCAGACCAGTTTAAAGGATATATGGGGAATGACGCTTCCCATGTGCCACAAGATAATATTGATAGGATTAACAAAATACTTGGTGTTGGCAGTCATTTTTATGTTGTAGAATGGGAAGTTAAAACAGAACTTCAGGTGATTGATAAATTTCCATTTGCACAGTCTTAGCAATATTATCAACCTTAATATGCCGTATGAAAGTGTTAATGTCCGGAAGGGAATTTCCACCCAATATTTCAGGTGGCATTGGTACTGCCTGCCTGGGAAGTACCAATGCTTTATCGACCCTTCCGTGTTTTGAATTAACCTTTGTCGTTCACAAAGCTTATGGCAACGAACCTACCTACCGTTACGGTCGAAAGTGAATATTGGGCAAGGGCAGTACATTTAGCTTTAATTTACCTGTGAAGAGACAATAGATAAATCCTAAAACATGCAAATAAAAATTTCTAAAAAAAGATGGGCATATTGTTTGGGTACAATTATAGCAATCGTTGGCATTATCGTTCTTGTTGGATGGCAGATCGATAGTTCTGCGCTTAAAGCTTTTGGTTTTGGTGGAGTTACCATGAAAGCTAATACCGCCGCACTTTTTCTTCTTGCAGGCTTTGCACTCATCATATTACAAAATCCAAAACCAGCTTTCAACCATATTGTAAGTTTCCTGTCTATGGTAATAATGGCAGTTGGATTTTTGTCACTTTGCCAGAATTTCTTTGGATTGGATTTTGGGTTGGATGAATTGCTCTACCGCGAAGCTGGTCAAACCATCGGCACATTTCATCCCGGACTGATGGCACCAAACACGGCATTAAATTTTTTGCTACTTGGCTTGGCCCTTTTTCTTAAGCCTTTAAATAGGATTTGGACCAATTACTTAGTTGTGTTTTCTTGCATTTTTCCACTTACCATCAGCGTCATAGGATTAATGGGTTATATCTTCGGTCTGGACGAATTGACCGGTCCTGCCTCGTATACCAGAATGGCTGCCAACACTGCAATTGCCTTTTTATTTCTTAGCATGGGGCAACTCATGACATTATTCCACTGGCCGCGAAGCCCAATTAGCCTTGAGCAAAAACTTCTTGTGGGATTAACTACATCTTTCACAGTCATTCTGTTTATATCATTTCTTTCCATTTCAGGTATCCAATCACTCCAACAAACGAGTAAAATGGTTGAGCATACAAGAATAGCGAAAAATCAGGTTGAAAAGATTTTTAATCAAGTTTTGGAAATTCAGTCGGGCGACAGGGGTTTCATTACCACAGGCGACGAAAGTTATTTGGCTATGCACGATAAAGCCATAAAAGTAGTGCCTGAAATTATTGATAATGCTCGAATCCTGATGGCCGACAACCCAGCTCAGCAGAAGAATCTCAAGACACTTGAAAGACTTGTGTTAGATCGTTTGGTTTTCTCACTCAAAAGAATTGAAACAAGAAAA
>CAYHFJ010000163.1:0-7901 GCA_964355885.1 uncultured Flavobacteriales bacterium | reverse complement strand
GAAAATAAAATTGCCACGAATGCACGAATAAAAATTCATCCCTTTAAAACAGCAAATAAAACACAGCACAATAACAAAATAAATCAAGCTAAGAATGAACGAATACAATTACATTTGTGCATTCGTGGCATTTAAAATCTTTCTTCAAATCATGAATCGTGGATTGTGATAGGAGTTTGAATCAGAACTAATATTGAAAATAAAATTGCCACGAATGCACGAATAAAAATTCATTCCTTAAAAACAGCAATTAAAGCACAGCACAATAACAAAATAAATCAAGCTAAGAATGAACGAACACAATTACATATGTGCATTCGTGGCATTTTAAATATCAATGTGAAAAGCTACCACCTAAACTGAGTTCAGGACTCAGTTAATGCAAATGTTACCTGTACCGTATCCCGGAGGTAAGTACTTAATCCAAAAAATAAATAAACTACTTCAACAGAGAAATAATTTTTTCATCGAAGGGGTTAGTCTTTGAAGGATAGAAGGCGACAAGTTCACCTTTTTCGTTTATAACATATTTACAAAAATTCCAGGTAGGTTCCTGTTCGTTCCAGCCGTTTTTTGATTTATCAGTGAGCCATGCATAAAGAGGTGATTTACCACTCCCCTTCACTTCCACTTTCTCGAAAAGAGGAAAAGTAACTCCATAATTCTTCGTACAAAAACTTACGATTTCCTCTTTTGTCCCGGGCTCTTGTCCTCCAAACTGATTACATGGGAAACCCAATACTGCAATCTTACTCCCATACTGCTCATGCAATCGTTGAAGGTCTTTGTATTGAGGTGTATAACCACATTTGCTGGCTGTATTAACAATTAACATCACCATACCCTTATATTTGGATAGATCAGTCAGCTTACCCGAAATATCTGTGACAGGAATACTGTAAATTGAAGACTGAGGCATGGATGGTGATAATTTAAGCGGACGTTCGGCAGGTCTGGAACAGGCACCTAAAAATGCGACAAATGGAATGCTGAGATATTTCAGAATTTTATGCATGAATTGTAAAAAATACGGAGAAATTTTTCTTATCAAGCGGTACAACAAAGAATTTGGCTTAAAGTTCACTGTAATCCAACATATATACAGAAAAAAATGGAATTCAATTCACACCGGTATACTGAATAAGTATTCGATTTTAAAGTTTGCCGGCTTTGTCAATTCAATTCCTAAGCATAATTTGCAGCGTGAAAATTCTCGAAACCAATTTAAGCAATATACTCAAAGACCTCGCGCCCTATAAAGCTGAACTCGTTGCGGTGAGTAAAATGCAACCCGCTTCTCTCATTCAGGATCTTTACAACCTTGGACAACGTGACTTTGGAGAAAACTATGTTCAGGAATGTTGCGAGAAGCAAATAGCACTCCCATCTGATATTCGATGGCACTTCATTGGACATTTACAAAGCAATAAAGTAAAATTTATCATTCCGTTTATTTCATTAATACATGGAGTTGACAGCTTCAGCTTACTCAAAGAAATCAATAAGCAAGCTATCAAATTAAATCGAGTGCAGAATGTACTGGTCCAGATTCACATTGCCTCTGAAGAAACAAAATTTGGTTTCTCGTATGAAGAAGCTACCCACTTGTTCAGCTCTCCTGAGCTAGACAACTTGAAGAATATTCAGGTAAAGGGCTTTATGGGAATGGCATCCTTTACTGATAATATGACACTTGTACGAAAAGAATTTAAAGAACTGAAGAATTATTACGAAGACATAAAAAAAACATATCCAACTTTGAAAAGCAGCATGCAATACCTGAGCATGGGTATGACAGCCGATTATAAAATTGCTCTCGAGGAAGGAAGTAATCTGGTAAGAATCGGATCAGCACTTTTCGGTGCGAGAAATAAAACATCTTAATGAATTTTATCGGTATCAATTTTGCCTTACTCACCACCCTTTCATGGGCACTCTGCATTTTTCCTTTTACACAGGCAGCAAGGAGACTCGGCTCTGTTCCGCTCAATCACTTTCGGTTACTACTGGCTGTTATAATAATTGGAATTGCTTCCCTTTTCATTCATACAGATGATTTTTTGGAATTATTCAACTCAAAGTATGCCGGTGCCTGGATATGGCTCGGACTCTCAGGTATTATCGGACTTACCATTGGAGATCATTTTGGATTTACCATGTATGCAATACTGGGTCCACGAATAGGAAGCGTGTTGACGACCTTTGCTCCTGCCTCCACACTAATCATCAGCTATTTTCTTATCAGTGAAGAGCTCAGCTGGATTGGGATCATGGGCATGTTTGTTACCATCCTAGGTGTAATCTGGATCAGTCTGAGCCGGGGTGAACGGGATCAAATTCCGGATCACGGACATGGAAGCATACGTAAAGGAATAATTTATGGATTACTTGCAGCCATTTCACAGGGAGCCGGAATTGTTCTTGCGAAAAGAGGTATGTTGGCGGAACACTCAATGCATGCGGATATTAACCCCATTCATGCAACTTTTATCCGATTGTTCATCGGCACATTATCACTTTATTTATTCACACTTCTAAGAGGCAATTTATCAAAGGTAGCTGAACCTATCCTCGCGAATAAGGGAAATGGATTACGGTATGCTGCAGCAGGAACATTATTCGGTCCGGTTCTCGGCGTTTCTCTTTCTCTCTATACAGTTACATATATCAAAGCTTCCGTCGCGCAAACCGTTTTTTCACTGGTCCCTGTATTTGCCCTCATGTTATCCAGCCTCCTGCTGAAAGAAAAAGTGAGTTTTCGCTCATTCCTTGGTGTGATCGTGGCCATTTTAGGTGTTATCATTCTGATTTGGCGTGAACACATAAAAAATCTATTTTGAGCAAATATTCAGGACATGAAAAACCCAATTACTAAATCGGAAATTTTACTGGCTGTTCTCAGTTTTGTATTACCGTTCATTCTATTCTACTATACAAGTGCAGATACGCTCATGTTTGATGACTCAGCTGAATTTGCGACAGTCATCAGTTTAGGTAGTATTGCACATCCTCCCGGAACACCCGCATATATATTTTTCGCCATGTTATGGGAATCAGTATCAACGCTGGCCGGTGTACCGGTGATCCTGTCGCTGACCTTATTTTCCGGTTTCTGCATTTCTCTCTGCTCTTTGCTGCTTTTTTTTACTTTCAGAAAAATACTTCTGATTGGAAAGAACAAAGAACAAAATAATACACAAGCGACACTGATTGCATTTTTTGCCGCTGTTGGATTTGCAAGCGGACCAACTACCTGGGCCTGGGCCAATAACATTGAAGTATATGCATTCCAATGTTTGACAATGGCACTTACACTCTTTGGACTAGTTCATTATAATGAACAAAGAAATTTTAAATACCTTTTTCTTGCAGGACTGGGTATAGCACTTGCATTGAGCAACCATCATGTAACTATGATTTTTTTCCTCCCCTTCATTCCTTTCTTTTTTATTCCGGGTTTATTCAATCAACCTCAAACGGAAGTCAGTACAAAGAAAAAAACCAAACAGATTCGAGAGAGTGTAGTTACTCAGTATATAGCTGTTTTAAAGGATAAAATGTTCTGGCTTATGGCGGGAATCGCAGCCGTATTCACCTTCGCTTTTTATGGATGGATGTTCATGCGTGCACAGCAGGAGTACCTGTTCATGTTCAGCAAGCCCGATACTCTTGACAATTTGCTGTTTCATGTACGGGGTGGCGCGTATACAAAGAATCTCACCGACACTTCAAAAGCAATCATCTCAGCAAGGGTTCCATTTTTCCTTAAACTTACATTTGTTCAGCTAGGAATTTTTATACCCTTCTTGTTTCTAGGTATGTATTCTATTTACAGAAGCAAACGTGTTCCGGTTCTTTTTTTAATTATCACTTATTTCTTAATCCTTTTTATCTATCAGATCAATAACAATCAATGGGCGAGCACCGATGCGTATATGCTACTCCCATTCATGCTTTTAATGATCGCGATTATTTATGGATTGAATGAATATTTCACGAAATGGAAATTGCAGTATATAATACCAATTCTCCTTGTCGCTTCGGTTGCCTTTAATTATTCTTCACACAATCGAAAGACATATCCTGTTGGTAAGGAACTAATGCAATTGCTTGATAAATCCTGTCCACCGAATAGCATTGTTATGATATCTGACTGGACAACGGTGATGCTTTACAATTACTACAGATTGGTTGAAAATTTCAGGCCGGATCTCATTGTATTAAACTATGATATAAAATTTACTCACTACCGTATTCTCCCATTACAATATCCGGAATTTTACAAGGAAATCAGAACAGAATACGATGCATTTATTGAAGAGCTCCGTAAGGAACATCCTTACCAAGTTATCACAACCGGATGTGATTTATCTACTGTGAGACTGATGGATCTTTTCACGCAAGTAATCTTTAAAATTGAAGCAGTAGCGAAAAGCCAGAACCGGGCTTTCCTGACCGATCCGCGGGCACATATATTTTATATGAATCAAAAGATTTATAACCCTCAACGGTATGTATCAGGCAGCTATATGTCAAGCATTCCGGGTGATTCTGCCAGTGCTGAATACTTTCTGGACATGAATTTTAAATTTCTTTCTTCTCCTTTACTGTTTAAAGACGCAGGTGCACTGGATAAGCTTGTCGATTTTCAGGCAATGCTCGATCAACACATCGCTTTTTACAAAGCGAATAATGATGCGAAGCGGCTGGCACAAGCGGATTTAGCGCATACTAAAGTCATGAAGTTACAGAGAGAAATGAAGAAAAGTATGTCTTTCGCTTATAAGATCAAATAGAGTCTCATCATTTCGGTTGCTTTTGATAGCAGGCTGTTTTTATTAGCACACGGATGACACGGATGTACACAGATTATTTTATGTCTTTATTCTTTTTAACCAAAATCAACCAATAAAATTTTTCCGTGTAAATCCGTCCTATCCGTGTCATCCGTGTGCTAATATCTCAGCCATTAGAGAGTTACTCTCTATGAATGAGGGCCTCCACAGCAAGGCGATAAGAATCAAGCCCGAATCCTGTAATCACCCCGACACAATTTTTTGCCAGCAATGAAGTATGCCTATACTCCTCTCTGGAATGAATGTTTGAAATGTGAACTTCAACAACAGGTATATTAATTGCTGCCAAGGCATCAGAGATGGAAACGGAGGTATGCGTATATCCTCCTGCATTGAGTATTACTCCATCAACTTTATCCATGGCAGCATGCAGTTCATTGATAATCTCACCTTCCACATTACTCTGGAAATAGCTGAATTCATGCAAAGGATAACTCTTTTTCAATTCATCAAAAAAAAACTCAAAAGTTACGTTTCCGTAAACACCGGGTTCACGGCTGCCTAATAGATTCAGATTAGGGCCATTCAAGATAAGGAGCTTCATACTAATTCTTTAAATGCTTTAGAATAACCAAAAATACTCACAATTATCCAGATGCTAATGTGGAAAAGTTTTATTGTCAACAGTCAATAACTACTGGGAAATTGACACTTTTGAGACCTTGCCATACAAGCACCCATGAGCTGGAAGCCATATATCACAGGATTTAAATCCTACCTGAAACTTGAACGATCTCTTTCGGAGAACTCGGTTCAGGCATATCTGCATGATATCGCGTTACTCGATCGCTTTTTACTCTTCAAAGAATTAAAGCAGACTCCTGCCGAAATCCGCTTAAACGAATTGCAACAATTTATACACTGGATCAACGAAATTGGATTGGGTGCAAGAAGTCAGGCAAGGATCATAAGTGGAATCAAAGGCTTTTTCAAGTATTGCCTTCTGGAAAATATAATTTCCAATGACCCTGCTCAACTTCTGGAAACACCAAGACTTGGAAGGCATTTACCTGACACTTTGAGTATAGAAGATATCAATCTACTTATTGATGCCATTGATCAGAGCAAACCGGAAGGCACACGAAACAAAGCCATTCTTGAAACACTTTATAGCTGTGGATTACGTGTAAGTGAATTGGTGAATCTAAAATTAAGCAACCTGCATACAGAAATTGGATTTGTGAAAGTAACCGGTAAAGGAGACAAGGAAAGACTTGTTCCAATGGGAAGTGTGGCAATCAAATTCATCAAGATCTACCTGAAAGAAATCCGCTCTCATCAAAAAATTGTTTCAGGCGCGGAAGATGTGGTGTTCCTGAATAAAAGAGGAAATCGTTTGACTCGTGTGATGATATTTACGATCATCAAACAGTTATCATCTAAAATAAACTTAAAAAAATCAATTAGTCCTCATACATTCCGGCATTCGTTTGCTACTCATCTCATAGAAGGAGGTGCTGATTTGAGAGCTGTGCAGGAGATGCTCGGCCATGAATCAATTACAACTACTGAGATTTATACTCACCTTGACAGAGACTTCCTCCGACAGTCAATTATACAACATCATCCCCACGCATGATCTTTTTATCAAAAATATTCTCACAGCTATTTCATTTTGACTGTTTTAAAAGAAGGACTCCACTGCTAATCAGGATATTTTTTCTGACATTCATTTTAATATCCGGTCAATTTATGCGCACTGTGAAAGCAATTCCCGCGGATAGCCTCAAGGAGAAGTACTATAAAGGAGACACCATCCAATTTTCCGGATTTGACTGGATCATCAAGGATTCCAAGGAACGAATAACAGGTCCGGGTAAAAATTATTTTTCGAGTTCCAAAGAAAATGTCTGGATTGACAGTTTAGGAAAATTACACCTGAAAATTATTCAGCGAAATGAAAAATGGTATAGTGCTGAAGTTCGTCTTACGGAAAGTCTGGGATATGGCAGGTATATCTTTTACATTGATCCGCTACCGCAGGCACTTGATAAGGACATGGTCATCGGTTTATTCATGTATGATCACAAGGATACTAGTAATTTTCACAAGGAAGTAGATATCGAATTTTCAAAATGGGGGAAAGAAAAAAATGAAAATTCACAGTATGTCATCCAGCCCTACGAAAAT
The DNA here is from genome assembly GCA_964355885.1 of uncultured Flavobacteriales bacterium. GTDB lineage: Bacteria > Bacteroidota > Bacteroidia > AKYH767-A > 2013-40CM-41-45 > QQVM01. The sequence goes on along the minus strand of CAYHFJ010000163.1, from coordinate 915 downwards.
CAACCGCATCGATTTGAAAGTGATCTGAACTATTCTTCTAAGCACAGCATTGCGGTCAGAAAGAGAAAAATCGAATTTATTTCTCATTATAACGATGAAACATTTCCTGATACACTCAACACCACCATTCAAAAATGGAAATACAAACCGGAAAATGTATACAGGACAGGTGATGAAAAGGTAAGTATAAATGTCTGGCTGTATAAAGCCACTGAAACTTCCAGCCTGAAACCTGTAGAAGTCATTATTTCGGGATTTGATTTTGTTCCATTCAAATTTGAAAAGCACAAACCTGTATTTCCAAAAATTAAACTCTTCAAAAAAAAATCAAAAGATAAATCGTGAAAGGATTAACATCTGTCTTTTTACTTATACTCTCCAATTTTTTTATGGTTTTTGCTTGGTATGGCCACCTGCAATTTAAAAAATGGAATATTTTACAAGGCCGGGGAATTTTCTATATTATTCTCGTCAGTTGGTTCATTGCTTTTTTTGAATATATCTTTCAGGTACCAGGAAACAGAATCGGACACCATTCAAATGGCGGGCCCTTTGATTTATTTCAATTGAAACTAATTCAGGAAGTGATTACTCTGGTGGTCTTCTCATTCTGCGCTATCTATATCTTTAAAACAGATAAACTGCAATGGAACTATCTCGTTGGTTTCGGCTTTCTTATTCTGGCAGTTTTCTTTGTGTTTAAGAAGTGGTGAATTGAAAAATAGTAATAAGTAGTTCGTTTATGCGACAAGTATTGATAACAATTGAATCGAATAACTTAGAAAACCTCGAAATAACATTCGTGTATATGCTAAGTAGAACGAGAATAACTATCATTAACACTAACCTCCAAACATACTGACACAGAAATATTCGTGCATTCGTGGCAACTAATAGGAACAAGCTCGAAAGCTC
>CAYHFJ010000162.1:0-7908 GCA_964355885.1 uncultured Flavobacteriales bacterium | reverse complement strand
GGAATCCTTGAATTCATTTACTTTATGACACTATTTTGTGTCCTGCATAATAATTAGAGTTGATGTTGATCTATTGATCCGAAGATGCGAATGATGCAACATAAAACTGAAATTGTGTAACACCTTTGTGATTTGTCGTGGTGTCCTTTGTACACTATGAAAGTTATAGAAGGGGGCCAAAATATCATTAGATAATTTTGAAACAGCTTCTAAGGAGCTGCTATCACAGCACCATTTTAGAATGAATCGTAACCTGTAAAAATAATCCCATAGCAGGATCACGCTGATGTCAATAAGCTGTTAAAGGTCTGTGAAGCCCTTTCGCAGTTGTCCATAAAATACAGGTTGATCATTTCATCAAGTTGGGCCCGCAGCGTTTTGCTGTTATGTGATTTTTTAATGTAGGCTCTCACTCCAAGGTCGAATGCGAATTGCGACTCAGTGGTTGTGTCGGAAAGGATTACAATAGGAATATCTTTTGTGATGGGATTTTTGATAATTGCTGACAAAGAACTAATTCCATCTCTAAGTGGCTTCTGAATATCGGTGAATATTAGATCAGGAAGTACAGAAGCTTTCTTCAATTGCTCCATTGCCATTTCTTCGTTGTCGACAATTGTATATAAGGAAGCGTTTTCTATTTCATCAAGAGCCTCAGTAAATAGGTGCCTGTTGTCGGGATCTTTTTCGATTAGTAGAATACTGGTTGAGAGTTTCATTTGAATAAAATTATATTGGTAACGGAATTATTACACTTCAAATATGAACATTGGCTGTTTCAGTCATGTTGCATAATTTTGGGAATGAGTTATATCATTTACACATCGTAACCTAAGCCAATTTGCTCAATCTTCTTTCTGTGCGCCCTCAATTTCCTGTTTATGCAGCCGGATATACTCCCGCGAAAGCTCGGTAAGCTCATATTCTGTTTTTTCTTCAGTATTGATAACTGCATTACTGGCCGGTTCATGTGAGGAAATCAGTTCATTAACTTTTAAATGAAGCGACGCGGAAAAGCGGTTAAATGATTTTTGAATAATGAACAAACTCAGAAAGGTTATTCCCAGAATAATGTCCCTGAGAATATCGTGAATCCCAAGTTGATAAAAACTTTTATTGCTGAGCCAGAAGGCTACCATGCACAATGCAATGATAAAAGTGGCAGAGTTTCCAAGTATTGTTATTGAAACAGATACCAGTTTTTCAAAACCCCATTCTGTATGCCTGTAAATGTTTCGGATCTGCATGCTCATGATTTGTATTATTTTATAATGTCACAAAAAAAACGGGCTGCCTGGGCTGCCCGTTTTTTATTTTAATTGGAATGATTTTACAAACCTCCTTTTATTGTTTCAATTGGTTCAGCATCAGGATCGCCAACTTTTGACGCACCATGCGTACCATCTTCTTCTCTTTCATTCTCTGACGGTTGATCCTTTGAAGTGTTCGTTTTCCTGGTAGGAGCAACGATTTCGCCGTGTTGCTTGTTTTCAGGACTCTTTATTTGAGATGCAGAAGGATTGTTGGGATCGGTTTCTTTTTTGTTACCATCCTTAACTGCCGGTTGATTTGACTTGCTATCAGATTGCTGATTGCGATTGTCATTTTGATTGTTTGCCATTTTCTTTTTGTTTAAATTGTAATGAAATTATTACGGTGTAAAGAACAGGTTGATCAGAACGATTCATATTACACAACTTTCGAAATGTGTTACAAGATTTACATTAATGACCGGATGCAACTGTCCGAATTTTCAGAACAGTAACACAAGTAAATGGAAGGACGGCATATCCCAATTATCTTTGATGTATTTAATTATTTTGGTTATTCTGTTTTTTTTCCGGGAGAAGGATTTTCTTGCTTCTTAGGCGGCTTATTCTTCTGTGGCTGTTTAATACTCTTCTGTTGCTGCTTAACAGGTTGAATATTTTCCTTCTGTTGTTGCTGTTGCTGCGGCTGGCTTTCTCGTAAAGGCATATCCTGTTTTGGTTTCACCGGCTGACCTTCCCTGGGGGGATGCGGCTGATCATACTTTTTCTGTTGCTTTGGGTCGGAATTTACTGGAGTAATTTGTTGATGCTGATTTTGCTCATTTACTGGTTTGACTTCCCGCGGAGTTTGTTTTTCCCTGACAGGATTATCACCCCGTTGAGGTTGTGCCTCTTGCTTTTTCTGTGGCTGCGTGACTTTTTCAGGTTGACGACCTTCATTTCTTTGATTCACAGGTTTCAGATCTTTCAAATTTGAAACCCTGGCAGGTGCCAGTCGCGATGTTGTTGAATTCTTATTATCCACCCGGGGCCTGTAGATTTGCAATTCACCTTTTTCAAGATGCTCACCGGGTTTGTTGTTTTCTTTTATTACAACAGGAGAAATTGAACGTCCAATATGTTTTTCAACCTCAATCCTTTCAGGTCCTGCATTGTATGAAACCTGACGAATTTTATTTTCATGTAAATTGTTGATCACAGTGGAATTCCTTATGATCGTAACATTGTTCGTTGTGTTTACATAGTAATTAGTAATGTTTGTTCTTCCGAAATCATTTTCTCTTACAAATCTCCAGTGATCATGTGGCGGATTATAGGTGTTTCCATATGCGATACTGATGCTAATGCCGGGACCTATCGGTGCCCAGCCATAATAGCCGGATGATCTCCTCCATGTAACCCAGCCGGGACCCCAATGATTGTCCGGTACCCACATCGGCCCATAAGCATCATCATAAAACCAGCGCCCGTAATGAAACGGTGCCCAACCCCACGGGTAATCAGAAACCCATGTCCATCCGTCTTCAGTGAATACCCAATATCCATTGGTACCATAAGGAGTAAAGCCGGGTGCTACATCTGGTACCCAAACATATCCATAGTCGTTGTTGTTCACCCACGTGCCGTATGGACTCAGTTCATCATAAAAAACCTGAAAGCTTACTGACACCTGTTGTGCCTTTGTGTTTTGCGGTGAAATGCTCAGGCCGGCCAACATGATCATGGTAAGCAGTGCAATATTTATTTTAGTCTTCATAATAAAGAGTTTAATTGAGAATGATTGACTTGTAAATATGAATATTCGACTGCAATTGTCTGTTACACAACTTTTAGAACTGTTTTATAATGAATTTGAATTTACGGTATCTTGGCTTTCAGAAAAATAGCTACGCACAAATGCATGTAGTTGATTTTCTGTTAACTTGCCTGAATGCTTTACGTCTATTTTTATTTTTTCAAAAAGATGATCGGATTTCATCAGGTTGGCGAGTTCATTTTTTGCAGTAGTGGGGCCAAATAAAAGTACCTCATCATAATTCCTGATGATGAGCATGATTTGCTTGTAATATTCTGATTGCTGATGCTGTTCTTTATTGTGCATCAGGTTTTCACTTTTTCCCAAACTATGTTCTTTTTCCGCAGAAGTAAATTTTGAATTAATGGTTTTAGCTTCCATGTCACCGCCAGTATATTCCAAAGTATGTGCATTAGAATGATCCATCCAGATTCCCAATTGTTTGATCGCTTTTGTCATTTTGATAGATTTTTATAAATTGTTTTAAGGGTATTTCTTACAGTCTGATTGAGTTCTTAATTTATTTGCATTATTTCATTTCTGATATAAAGCCAATTGAATGAATGATTTATTTTGCACGGGCATGATTCGTACTGTAGTTTTTAAACAATGCCTCAAGGCTTTGATAATAATCTTTGAGGTTCTGAATATTTATACCACTGTTAACAGGATCTGAAAAATTGACGGGCATCTCATCTATAAATTTTGAGAGCTCAGGGAATGTCTCATCAATGCTCATTGTTATGCGAAGAATTGCGCCATTCAGGTCACTTGTTATTTTCAATTGGTTCAAGGCCGGCAAGTGATGTTCATTAAATGCAGATTGGATGTTGCCATTTTGCAGTTCAGCATATCTGTATGAAGGATGGGAGAATAAGGAGTTAGTTCGGCCTCTCATAATGATGAAGATGATTCCCGATGCTAGATTACCTTGGGTAGCTTTTTAAGCAATTCTGCTTCCATAAGGTCAAAACTGGCAAATACATTCTGCCTGATGGCTGATGCATATGCTGCCTTGGCTCTGACCTGATTGCTCAGTTGATTTTTATATTCAGCGAATGAGCCTACTTCATGCTCTTTCCTGGAAATTGGTGTTTTGGTTGTCATTTTAAATGGAATTAATATTTGTTTTAAATTCTGTTTATCTGTAATGATCTCGAATGTGTAGTTAATTCTTAATGAGTGATTACTACTGCCTTGGATTTTTGAAGTTTGTTTTCATATCCTGATAAATATATAGCACCGTTTTCACCAACACAATATCCAATGCTTAATTGGCTTTGGCTATGATCTTTCCATGTAATTTTTCCTTTCGAGCTGATCACCGCTCCGGATTTAAGAAGAACATCACCGGTATTTGATTCCCCATTATGCGTGACAAACCAATTTCCATTGTCTCCGGAAAAGCAATACATATTTTCATCTATTCTCTGCCAATTGATAGAATCGGCAATTTGTGCTTGAGTCACTAAAGCTGAAACTGTGAATGCTATGATAATAAGTAATTTTTTCATGAGCTTATTTGTTAAAATTATGTGAATGAAATAGTGTTTTGCCTTTTAATTTCCTCTCTGCAAAAGTCGGGAAGCATACGTGGATACGCCTTACATAACTATTTCAAAGATTTATATCATTCACACGTTGGAATAAATTCCGCTTTAGAGAAGAATATCATTATCCATGCATGCGTTTTTCATTTCTCTTTCTCCTGAAACCGGAGCGTAGATATTGCATCATGATAAATGTAATTAATACACCCGAACAAAGCCCCTCAATTGCTGTTGCAAATGCAGCCCGTGTAGGTGTTATCTGTTCTCCCATGAAAAGAACATTTTCTTTTAATAAGCTAAGCACAAGCGGATCAGACTGTGAGAAAAAAATATAAAGAAAAAATGCAAAGGGAATAACGCTCACAAACGTTGTAATACTGCCTAAAATTAGGCCGGGTATGTAGTCAACATTGAGCGTGGTCTTCATCCTGTAATATTCAAAAACCAGGATGATGCCTGTACCGAGAATTGCTAAGTTGAAGGCCCATGCGATCGGACTGGACATAAAATTAAAAAGCTTCATAAGCATGAAATAGGCGATCAGAGAAGCGCTGGTAATCAAGCCCGCTTTCAATCCTGTTATTTCTGCAGAAATGGTTGAAGCCGGACTGACCGGAACTTCTACGGTTGTGGGAATTGTTGTCATGGTATTTTAATTTAAATTATTTGAAATGAGACTTTGGGTATATCTGATTTGTTTTTAATCGAATTTATTAAAACTCAAAAAAAGGATTGGTTGATTTCAACCATCCTTTCCCTGAGTAAATAATATTGAGATATTTTACATCATTAATATGAGGTCTTCAATTCAACCCTGCGGTTCTTCGCACGACCTGTAACTGAATTATTATCATCAATTGGTTTTGTCTCTCCGAAACCTGTGGCTGTAAGTCTTGACTCCATTATGCCTTTACCCATCAGATAAGATTTTACTGACTCAGTCCGTTTTTGTGAAAGTGTCATGTTGTAGGCGTCTTCTCCTTTGCTGTCAGTGTGTCCTTCTATGATGAGATTCGCTCCTTCATAACGTTTTAGTATTTCAGACAATTCATCCAATTGAACGAGAGAGGCAACTTTCAGTTTGTCGCTGTTTGTTTCAAAGAATATCTTGCTTGCGATCTGTGTGATCTTCTTCACGTCTTCTATTTTCATTTCCGGACAGCCCTTGTTGGCTATCGATCCTTTTACTTCAGGGCATCGGTCTTCATTGTCTGCTACTCCGTCGCCATCAGTATCTGGACAACCTTTTAGTGAAGCTGTTCCTGATTTGTCGGGACAAAGATCTTCCTCGTTAACAAGGCCATCTTTGTCATTGTCTAAAGCACATCCCGTTGCATCAACAATATATCCTGATTTGGTGCCCGGGCATTTATCATCAATGTCAGCTACATTGTCGCCGTCTGCATCGGGGCAACCTTTCAATGCAGTTGATCCTTTTGTGTCAGGGCAACGGTCTTCGCTGTCAGTTATACCATCGCCATCCTTATCTGGGCAACCTTTCATTGCCTGAATACCTGCAACATCGGGGCATGCGTCCTGGTAATCAGCAATGCCGTCTTTGTCTTTGTCAAGCGGACAGCCGTCTTTATCCACAGCGATTCCCGGAGGAGTGTCTGCACACTTGTCCATGCGGTCAGCAACTCCGTCTTTATCTGCATCTTTCTTCTTTCCGAAGTTGAATGTCAGACCAACAGTGTGCTGCAAATAGGCATCATTGCTGTTTGCTGTATACCCGTCTTTGTTATCACCGGTAGAGTAGAGGAGCATTTCCTGCAGGTTAAGCATCACACTAGGTCCCATTCTGATGTTTAATCCGGCCCCAAATGATGGAGCGGCATAATCTATTTTGCTTTTATCTGTAACTGTTGGATTGTTCGCAAACAACAATGCCCCTGCTCCAACCTGCAAGTATGGCCGAAGGATGTATTTAGGTCCGGTAATGTTAAATCGCACATTGAATGTAACGGTTGAAAACCCTGTCCGAAAACGTGCTGTGTCATTCCGGTGGCCAATTTCTCCTTTTGTAAAGTAGAGATTCAGATCAAGATGACTCATGATGTAGCGCGTTAATGAAATTCCGCCAAAACCATAAAGTGCCTGATCTCCTTTAAAGAAACCGTTTCCAAGATCTCCCTGGTATTGCTCTGCTCCTCCATGCAATCCGATGTTCCATTTCTTATCTTGTGTTTGAGCGCCGGCAAGGAACATAGATGTTAAACATATGCAGGTTAATAGAATTTTTTTCATTTTGTTATTTTGTTTTTTGTTAGATTAATATGGTGTAAAGTTGGGACTCTTTGATCGACTGATCATTACACAATTTTGGTAATGACTTATATAATTCACACTATGACAAAAAAGAACATCCTGCTCGGTTGCAGGATGTTTTGAATTTGCTATTCAGATAGCGTAAGATGAACTATTTCCCGGAATCCTCCTTTATTTTTTATTGTCAACAGTAAAATCTTGCAACGATTGTCCGAGTTCTTCCATGTCATGATTAAATTCTCTTTTGAATGATTCCCAATCACTTTGATTTTTCTCGTAAGCATCAAGTTTTGCCCGCAGATCTTTGTTTCTGGTCTCAAGCGTTTCAATTCTTTTCTCGTATACCGGATCGAGAATTGTTCCGGGCTTTTTCAGTTTTAGCTTTAACTCTGCAATGCGATTTTCATTCTTTAAGATTTTTTCTTCACTTTCGCTTCTGAATGCCTTCCATTCTTCAGCACTGGCATTTTTTTGTGCCTGTGCATTGGCATCAACCTGTGCTTCCTTTAAATCTTCTTTTGCATCCTCTACTTTGTCTTTTGCCGCTTCTTCCTTTTGTGCGGGTGAATTGCAGCCGGTAATAATTGTCCCTGCCATCAGCGTTGTTAAGGCAGTCATGTAAATGAATTTTTTCATTTTGATATTTATTTAATGGTGAAATTATTGAACTCGAAAATTAATTTTATAGAGCTGAGATAATTTTGTGCCACTCTTCCTTCGTTTTCCCAAGCTTGATTTGAATTCTGCCAAGCATTTCATCTTTCTTGCCATCTGTGAAAAGAAGGTCATTGTCTGTCAGGGTTGCAAATTGTTGTTTGAGTTTTCCCTTTTGCTCATTCCAGTTTCCTTTTAATTCTGTAGTATTCATTTTATTATTTTTTAGTTGGTGAAGAAATTTTCACTATGCAAAGATGATGGTAAAGATCAATGTGAGTATTACAGAATTTCTGTAAAGTTTTATATCATTCGCACATTATCTCGTGAAACCCGGTTTTGGGATTGTCTTGTAACATGTTTGTATGAT
>CAYHFJ010000161.1:0-7927 GCA_964355885.1 uncultured Flavobacteriales bacterium | reverse complement strand
TTGATGAAAAAATCACTGGATCGTTTGATTATTTTAAACGAAAAACCAAAGATATTTTGACAACTCCTCCTTATGTTGGAGCAATGGGTGAAGGATCAACTAAAATCGTCAATGGGGCGACCATGGAAAATAATGGTTTCGAATTCGTTTTAGGATACAGAAACAGATTTGGGCCAATCTCGTTAAATGTTCTGGGTTCGGTTTCTTCTTTTCATGATAAAATAACTTATCTTCCTTTATCTGTTGTTAAATCCTATCCAGGAAATGTTGAGAAAACAATAATTGGACATTCTGTAAGATCATTTTTCGGTTATGTAACTGATGGCATTTTTCAGACTGAAGAAGAAGTTAATAATGGAGTTAGTCAACCAGGAAAAGGTATTGGACGATTACGCTATGTTGATTTGAATGATGATAAGAAAATTGATCCTTTAGACCAAGATTGGCTTGGAACGAGCTTGCCAGATTTCGAATATGGAATAAATGCAGAATTGGCTTATAAGGCCTTTACGTTGACCTTCTTTGTTCAAGGAGTGAGTGGAATAACAGTAAATGACAATTTAAAAGCAAGTACTGATTTTACATTTGGGCAAGGAATGAATTTTGGTAAGCGTGTATTCGAAGCATGGACGCCACAAAATATGGATTCTAACATTCCGATGTTATCACTTGTAAATTCGAATAACGAAACTCGGACATCAAACTATTTCTTAGTTAATGGGTCATACTTCAAATTAAGAAATACTTCTTTTGCATACACACTGCCTAAGAGATTTTCTGATAAAATAAAAATTGGTTTAATTCAGGTTTATTTATCGGGTGAAAATCTAATACTTCTAAAACCAAAAGGCAAAAATGCTTATACAAGTCCAGATCCTGAAACTCCTGGAACACTTTATCCAAGGCCGGTAGTTTATACTTTGGGAATTAAAGTTAATTTATAAAATCACTGTAAATAAAAATATTATGAAATATTTATTAAAAATAGCGAAAGTATTGCTTATGATATTTTTGATGTCATGTTCTCAAAATTTTCTTGACTATACCCCAAAGGCGGTCATAAATGGTGACCAGTTAACTACGCCTGAAGATATGGAAAAACTGGTTATTGCTTCATATGCCTTGATGGGCAGTGATGACAGAAGACTAGATTTTACTAACATGTGGCGATTTGGAAGTGTGCGTTCAGACGATGCTTATAAAGGCGGAGGGAGTGTTGCTGATGGAGGACCATTAGGGAATGCTTTGGAAACCTTCTATTTGATGCAGACTGATATCGAAGATGTTAATGCTATGTGGATCGCTCTTTATGAAGGAGTTGGAAGAGCTAATGAAGCTCTTAAGAGAATAGACGCAATGGATGAAAAAGTATATCCAAATAAAAAAATTCGTCAAGCTGAATGTCGATTCATAAGAGGACATTTCTATTTCTTACTTAAAATATTGTTTAAATATCCTGTTTGGTTTGACGAAACTACACGCAAAGAAGATATTAATGAGTTAACTACTCGAGATTTCTCAAATGACCAATTGTGGGATAACATTGCATCTGATTTTCAATTTGGAGTGGACAATCTACCAATTACTCAACCTGAGATTGGAAGAGCCAGTAAAGTTGCAGCATGGGCATATTTGGCAAAAGTAAGGCTATATCAGGCCTATGAGCAAAATGAACAGGATGAAGTAGTTAATATAAACAAAGATAAAGTTCAACAAGTAGTTGACCTCACAAATAATGTTATCAATTCTGGAAAATATAGATTATCAAACGATTTTGCAGAAAATTTCCTTACAGAAACTGAAAATGGGCCTGAATCTATATTTGCTATTCAATATTCTGTTGACGATGGAACAGGAAATGGTGGACGACTAAATAAAGCAGCCAGTTTGCAATATAATATGGCGCCTCAGTATGGATGTTGTGATTTCCATAATCCCAGCCAGAATCTGGTAAATTCATTTAAAACGAATGCTGATGGATTGCCAATGTTTGATACCTATAATAGTGTTGTTATTAAAGATTCTATCGATTTTCGAAAAAATTCAGTAGATCCTCGACTTGATCATACTGTAGGAATTTCAACACATCCATATAAATATGAAAAAGATTTTATTATGAAACCGAATTGGAGGCGGGCCCCACAAGTGTATGGTTATTATTCATCTATGAAAGGGATTGTATCATATAAAGATCCTACATTTCGGAAAATTGGTGCATTTTTTGGAAGTGCGTTAAACATTGCAATCCTACGATATGATGATGTGCTTCTAATGAGAGCTGAAGCGCTAATTGAATTAGGAAGACATGCTGAAGCATTACCATTAATAAATCAAATCAGGCAAAGAGCAAAAAGCAGTACATCCAGGTTAGTATATGCAAACGGAAGCCCTGTAAGCAATTATAAAATTGAAATTTATAAAGATGGAGTGAATTGTATTTGGACACAAGAATATGCTAGAAAAGCTCTTCGTTTTGAAAGAAGATTAGAATTTGCTATGGAGGGTAACCGTTTTTTTGACCTTGTTCGTTGGGGTATCGCAGCAGAAACACTAAATGATTACTTCAGTGTAGAGAAGACAAGATTTCTTTTCCTAAAACAAGCCATTTTTAAAAAAGGTAGAGATGAGTATGTCCCGATTCCTCAAGCACAAATCAATCTGGTGGAGGGGAGATATATTCAAAACAATGGTTGGTAATTAGTGAAAACATCAGATAACGGGGGGAGCAAAGGGACTTCAAAGGGTCCATTGCGTGGCGGAAAAGGCGGTCCGAAATATGAAGGACATATGCGTGTTCCAACAATAGCCTGTTGACCAGGTCGAATCCCTGCCAATAGTAAGACATCTGAAATTGGAGCAACAATAGATATTTTGCCAACTTTAGCAAGTATTGCCGGTGCAGATATACCTAACGATCGTATTATTGATGGCTATGATATCTCTGCATTGTTGTTTGGCAGGCCAGGTGCTAAATCTCCTCATGATATACTGTACTACGGGATGGAAGGTGTACGGCAGGGTAAATGGAAACTCGTTCGAATAGATGATAGCAATGAACTTTATAATTTGGAAACAGATTTGGGTGAAAAAACTGATCTGTCAAAACAAAATCCCGAAAAATTACAAGAATTAATAGTACTGCTGGATGCCCATATTCTTGATCTTAATCAAAACCACAGGCCAGCTGCTTTTGTGGAAAATCCAAAACCCCTTATGACCAAAACTGACAATGTGCCAACTTTGGCAGAGTATTTAGGGTTAAGCAATATTGAAAAAATTGAAGTAGAAAAATAAATCATGAATAAAATACTTTCAACGGTCTTTTTGACAACCATTACAAGTACAGGAACTTTATGTTCTTTATTGGCAGGTAATTCTTTAGCTGAAAAAAAATCTCATCCAAATGTGATTCTAATTTTAACCGATGACCAAGGGTATGGAGACATCGCTGCTCACGGAAATCCGGTACTAAAAACGCCAGAGATAAACAAACTTTGGCAACAGTCTGTACGGTTCACGGATTTCCATGTTGCACCGATGTGTTCACCCACGCGGGGACAATTGATGACAGGAATGGATGCGATGCGTAACGGGGCAACGGCAGTTTGCCAGGGAAGGTCAATGGTGAGAAGCGACATTAAAATAATGCCCCAGTTTTTTGCTGAGGCAGGCTATGCTACCGGGATGTTTGGTAAATGGCACCTGGGCGATAGTTACCCGTACCTTCCCAATTTTCGTGGTTTTCAGGAAGTGATCTCTTTTCGGGCCTGGGGCATAACTTCATTGGCTGATTACTGGGGCAACAGCTATTTTGATCCGGTACTGATGCACAATGGTGTGGACACTAAATACAATGGTTACTCAACTGATATATTCTTTAAGGAAGCAATGACATGGATTGAAAAGTGTAAAACCGAAAAGAAACCATTTTTTGCTTATATACCCACAAATACACCGCATGTTCCAGAAGTAGTTGCTAAAAGATATTCTGACCAGTATCAGGGAACATATCAGGACAAACCCATTCCCCACGAGTTTTATGGTATGATTGCCAATATCGATGAAAACATCGGAAAGCTTGAAGCATTTCTGAGGGAGAAAGGATTGCGTGATAATACGATACTAATTTTTATGTCTGATAATGGTACGCAAAGTGGCAATGCCCAGGCTATTTTTAATGCTGGAATGCGGGATAGGAAGACGAGTGTGTACGAAGGTGGACACAGGGTTCCGCTTTTTGTCCGCTGGGTTGACGGTAAACTCCGACATGGTACAGATATTGCGGAATTGACACAGGTTCAGGATTTGCTTCCAACTTTAATTGAACTCTGCAACCTCAATACTGGACAAAACAATTTCGATGGTGCTAGTCTGGCTGGCCTTTTAACCGGGAACCGAAAAAAACTGAACGATAGAATGTGTGTTGTCCAATACAGGGTAAGCGGAGCAGAATGGGATCCCGCAGTGGTTATGTGTGATAAGTGGCGGTTGGTTAATGGAAAGGAGTTATTCAATATTAAAAACGACCCCGGACAGCAGGAAAATGTTATAGAAATTTTTCCTGAAGTAGTCCGCAAGATGCTTGCTCATTACGATAACTGGTATAAGAAAGTAAAACCTGAATTTGATCGTGACCGCTTTATAATAGTTGGTTCAAAGGAAGCGAACCCGGTATCTCTTTATGCGAATGATTGGAAGGGAGACTATTGTGATAATCTTGGGGGCTTGATCAGTTGCAACAGCAAAGGATACTGGGATGTGATTGTCGGGCAGGCAGGATCCTATGAAATTGAGTTACGACGCTGGCCGGAAGAGTCCAGAAAAAAATTAATTGAACCTTTCGATAATTCCCTAAGTATGAAGAAGTCAGCACGCCCCATTGCGAAGGCACAACTTCTGATTCAGGATATTGACCAGACCATAGAGACTAAACCGGAAGAGACAGTTGCACGGTTTGTAGTGCAGCTTAAAGACGGAAAAACAAAGTTGACAACGAACCTGATGGACGTAGATGGCAAGTCTTTAGCAAGTGCAATGTATGTAAAGGTGAAACGAATTAATTGAAATTGAAATATTAACGTTAAAGAACATTAATCATATGAAGAATATAAGAAGCTTGATTAAAACAAATGCCATTTTGTTAATGGCGACAGTATTGGTTACAACAACAAATCTGGTGGCTCAAAACGACATTCTTAACAAACAGAATCAGGAGATGCAAACCTTTGCTTCTTATAAAGGCATCGGATATGATCAGGTTTTACGGCCTCAGTTTCATTTTACCTCCTTAAAGAACTGGCACAATGATCCCAACGGAATGGTTTGGTACGAAGGAGAGTATCATCTTTTCTTTCAGCACAACCCAAAGGATACCAAATGGGGAAATATGACATGGGGTCACGCGGTGAGTCCAGATATGGTTCATTGGGAGCAGTTGCCCCATGCGATCTTGCCATATGGCGGTGGAACAATTTTTTCGGGCACAGCGGTAGTCGATCATTACAATAGCTTGGGAAAACAGAAGGGAGATATCAAAACGCTTGTTGCAATTTTCACTTTTGCAAAAGAGCCGTTCTATCAGGCAGCCGCCTATAGTACCGACAAAGGACGATCTTTTCAGTTGTTAAATAACGGTGCAGCAATTGTACCTAATCAGGGTTTTAACAAAGGTGAGCGCGATCCAAAAGTGTTTTGGCACCAGGTCAGCAAAAAATGGGTGATGGTCCTTTGGGTAAAAAGAGGTGCAAAGGAGGGAACACCTGAAGAAAAGCTTGGTAAAGTCCGATTTTTCACTTCCGATAACTTGACGGATTGGACTGTGGCAAGTGACTTTGACAGGGAATGGGTCTTTGAATGCATGGATTTTGTGGAACTACCGGTTGATGGCGTCAAGGACAACAAAAAATGGGTGCTTTATGATGCAGGTTTTCATTACGAGATCGGAAATTTCGATGGCAAAACCTTTACTACAGACAAGAAGGTTTTTAAAGGCGATGTTGGAACCAATTTCTATGCAGCGCAAACTTTTAACAATAGTCCCGATGACCGGACTGTGATGATCGGGTGGATGAACCAAGGTAACAACAGTGTTTTTCAGAAAGCCGGAATGCCTTTTAACCAACAAATGTCATTTCCTACAACCATGGAATTACGGACTACCCCTAAGGGTCTCCGTCTTTATCGTTGGCCGGTAAAAGAAATAGAAAAACTTTACACTAAATCGTATAAATTCAAAAACTTGTCAGTTGAAAAACTTGAAAAAAAATTGGTCGATGTGAACGCTGAACTATTAGACTTGACTGTCGAATTTGAACCAAAAAATTCAATTAAGCTGGCAATACGTGGTTTGGAAATAGCTTACGACCTGAAGAGTGGGATATTTGCCTTTGGGACAAGTAGAGTAGCGGCACCAGTAATTGATGGAAAAGTCAAATTACGTGTCTTGCTCGACCGCGCTTCGATTGAACTTTTTGCCAACGAAGGTGCGGCTGTTTCAACTTGTTATGCTGTTCCGGAAGCCGGTAATCATAGCATCTCTTTATCCGCAGATAGAGACACAAAGATCAATTTGTTAATTATTAGTAAGTTGAAATCTTCGTGGGTAAAGTAGGTTGACCGGAAATGAATGGCTATTGCTCATATACCTGAATATTTTCGGTTCAAAAAAACTAATTAGATATTTACGTATTTATAAAAACTAACCTTATGGAATCTTCAAGACGGAATTTTTTAAAAACAAGCAGTTTAGCCCTTGGGGCAATTGCATTGTTAAACAAACATAGCTTTGCCTTTGGCAATGAAGGAAATACTGTAAAATCATTCGGATTTCAGACCTGGACAATCAAAGAAGATCTGAATAAAGATCTTGCTGGTACATGTAAAAAAATGGCAGCCTTTGGTTATAAAGAATTGGAAATGTGTTCTCCATTGGGCTATTCCAATACAGGCTTCGCTCCTCTAAATAAACTGAGTGGTACCGAATTGCGCAAGATCATTGAAGATAATGGACTTAAATGCACAAGCTCTCACTTTAACCTGGGCGAACTACAAGACAACCTCGACGACCGGATAGAATGGGCGCATCAAATGGGGATGAAACAGATGATGCTCTCTAGCTTCTGGCTGACAAAAGAGAATCAAACAATTGAAAATTATCGAAAATCGGCTGTGGGACTGAATGGTATAGCCAAAAAAGTAAAAGCAGCAGGCCTGCAAATGGGTTTTCACAATCACCACATGGAATTCGAAAAAAGAGGCGATGAATTAATTTATGATGCCTTATTGGATGCATTTGATCCGGACTTAGTGAAAATGCAATTTCAGGTTGCAGTAGCAAATATTGGGTACAAGGCAGCTGATTTTTTCCGCAAACATCCCGGCCGGTTTATTTCAGCGCATTTGTCTGATTGGAATACGGCAAAAGACACTCATGTACCCATTGGACAAGGAATTGTAGATTGGCCGGACTTTTTCGAAGCGGCTAAAATTGGCGGAGTGAAAAATTTCTATGTCGAAATGGCTCCTGTAACTTTTGAACCAAGTGCAAAATATTTATTAAACCAATAATAACCCGTAATTAACCCTTGGAGCAACTGTCAAAAGAAAAAATCAGATTGCATCATAAAATTGGTTTGGTAATAATTAAATGACATTTACTCAAATTCTGTAATATTTTCGGTTCAAAATTCAATTTGGATCTTTAAGTTATATTTAATTCAATTTAACAGAAGTTTCAATGAATCAGTATATAAAGCAATCGTTTACCTTTTCAATATTCAAAATCTTTTTGACTGTTTTATGTCTTAATCCGGTCTGCACTTGGGCTACAGAAAAGATCCCTGCAGGAGTAACACCAACATCGAAGAAATTCACGGTAACGAAAAAACACCTCGTCATGCCAATCTCAAATAGCGGAGGTTGTGTTACT
>CAYHFJ010000160.1:0-7969 GCA_964355885.1 uncultured Flavobacteriales bacterium | reverse complement strand
TATATGTAAAAAAATTAACGTTAAGATTAGGAAGTTAACACAGAATCTTTGTGGTAAAAAATTTAAACACGAAGCAGCAAGGTTTACCCAGAGTACGCAAATAAAAGAAGATGTGAATTGTCATTTAAAGTGATAAAATATTCACAATCTTTATCGAAAACACAAATTAATCAGGATATATTTACAACATAAAAGAAAGACTTCATGAACGAAGGAAAAGTAAACACCATCATCGAATCAGGAATTGCCTCGATTACATTTTATCATCCTCAAAGCAATTCACTACCAGGAACTCTGCTTCGACAACTTGCAACAGAGATCGAAGCTGCCGGAAAAAACGAAGAAGTCCGTGTCATCATATTAAAAAGTGAAGGGGAAAAAACTTTTTGTGCAGGGGCGTCTTTTGATGAACTCGTTTCCATTAAAACAGTTGAAGAAGGAAAAATTTTCTTCAGCGGATTTGCGGCGGTAATCAATGCTATGAGGAAGGCACCAAAATTTATTATTGCCCGAATTCAAGGAAAAGCAGTCGGAGGAGGTGTCGGAATAGCATGTGCTGCAGATTACACTCTTGCTCATGAAAGCGCATCCGTTAAACTAAGTGAACTTGCAGTAGGAATCGGTCCATTTGTTGTGGGTCCTGCAGTGGAGAGAAAAATCGGAACTTCTGGCTTCTCCTCTCTATCTATTAATGCAGGCGAATGGCAGAACTCAAAATGGGCAAAAAGAAAAGGGATGTTCGTGGAAACATATTCTACCTTAGAAGATCTTGATGCCGCTGTTTCAATACTGGCAAGCACCCTTTCGAAAAGTAATCCGGAGGCAATGCATCTACTAAAAAAAGTCTTTTGGAATAATACGGATCATTGGGATACTCTTTTAATTGAACGTGCGGAAATGAGTGGAAAACTCGTCACTTCAGATTTTACCAGAAATGCAATCACGAAATTTAAGGAAGGGACAAGGTAACTCATAATGATGATAATGTCTTTTACATTATCTTTCATCAAGAAAAATGAAGTCTGGAAAAGCCGATGATTAAAATGAATAACTGATACCACCTAATATGTTGAATCCTTCACTTGGATAATTGTACCATCGCTTATATTTAGAAAAACCAAGATTATTCATGTTAAGGTACACTGACAGAATTTTTGAATAATGATATTCTATTCCCAAATTAGCATCTATATATCCCTTTATTTTCTCGGAAGTAAAACCAAATGGAACTGCTGATCCGATTCTTGCATACGATTTCCCTCTTCCGAAAACTGAAGCATTGACAACGATTTTATCTTTCAGGTTGTATGCTGATTTGAGAGTGACTTCATTTTGGGGACGATGCCATGCTTTTTGCTGAAGATCTGGTGTATAACTGTATTGATCGTACTGCAAGGAGATTTTAAACTTCTCATCAGCTTTATAAGAAAGCTCAGCGTGCAGATCCAGAATGTCTACATCATCATAGATCAGATCAAATTTATTATAATTTACACTGTCTGCTACAAACAGTGCCATTTCTCTTATTGTACCATACTTAACCCAAGCAGCAAAGGAAATCGCGGAACTAAAATTGCCGTTTAAGCCACCTTTTAACATGATGGCTTCATTGGAATTCATGGGCACCACTGCGGAATTAAGGAAGGGATTTTCCTTAGTGACAGTACGATAACTATTCTTTAGCAAATCTCCCTCTACGTGTGCAAACACAGCAATGACATGTTCTGCAATTGGCAGATTGACTTTTATATTTGGATATAAATGCACCGATGATTCGTCATCCTTTGCAATAACCAATCTTCCTCCCAATTCAAACTTCGCTTTGTCCATTCCTAAAAATACAGTGGGCGCAATACGAATAATGTTTCGATTCAGATCAGATGTCAAACTGAGTATTTCATTATTTGCCTGAGTCTTCTTAAAATAATTAAAGGAAGCATCCACCAGGATATATACATTTTCGACCTCCTTACCTCCACTTGCCGTCACCAGAAAATCATTCTCAGAAACATCGAAGTGATCGCTCAGTGTAGAGAAACCAAATGTAGCTTCATAGTCCAGATTGCCTTTCGACAAATAATTACTCCGGATACCTGCATTCACTCCAAAATTTGAGAATAACTGACGGATGTCTTTTTTATCTATGATCGTGTCACCTGTATCATATCCATAATAATGCATTACATCTCGATCATACTTAAGATCTGCAAAGAACAGAGCATTTTCAAGAAAATATTTACCGGAAACCTGAGCACTATTTTCACTATATGCAGAATTACCTACCCCCTTGAGTGAAGGCGATCCGGAAAAATGTCTTGCACTAAGACCGAGAGCTCCTTTTTTAGAGCGAAGAGAATTTACATAGAGCTCACCACTGTATTTTGTATAATTTCCAATTCCAAGACGTACCAGATTTCTGTATAATTTACTGAGAGCCTCATCCTTGACCTTTACAGCTTTTATTGTGGCTGTTTCATAATTCGTCTCCGCTTTCTTTGTATGTAACTTATAGTTTAAAGGAGGGGCGGAATAGGTTGAAGTATCTCCTTCAGGAGTATCAGAAATCTTATAGGACTCCGCAAGCACAGGTTTATAATCCTTCACGATGATATATTCCTTATCTCCCAAGTCCTCCTTCTCTTTACCCTGCTGAGAAAAAACGGACTGACTTATCAGTGACAAACAAATAATTAAAAATATTCTGGGCATCATGTTAATATTTACCTGTAATTAGTTCCACTCCGGTTTATCAATCTATTATTAGACATTTACTCTGCAAGTACTAAAACTATTATTCAGCTTTCTCTTCCGACTCAGAATCTCCCTCGGGATTCTTTATCTCTTCCTGTTTTTTATCTTTCTCAGATTCCAGGAGAATAAGTGCATCAAGCTTTTGTTTTGCGATAGCTTGTACATCTTCAGGATCATTGGAACCTTTCTCGAAATTTTCAACGATACTTTTGTAAGTTTCCTTAGCCTGAAAAACATCGTTCTGTGCAAGGTAATTGTCTCCTAAAAGCACAAAACCTTTTGCAATCCAGAAATCATAAGAAGGTACCTGCTTCTGAATTTCAAAAATTATCTTCTGACTTTCCTTGTAATTTGAGGCTTTAAATTCTATTTCCGCGAGGTAATATTTACTTTCCGCAGTCATTTCACTATTTGTTCTCTTAGAAACGATACCAAATTCAATGCGGGCATTTCCAAGATCATTCTTAAAAAAATGACATTTACCGGCCAACAGATGTGCTTCATTTGTGAGATCTTTATCGGCAGAAGCGGCGTCCAGAATTTTCTGCGCATTGATCAGGGTTGCATCATAATTCTGCAATTTAAAATTAGATCGCATCTGTCCGGCCTGAGCAGCCAGAATATTGTCTTTTACTTCTGCGACAGATTCAAGTGCTGTGTAATTTTTCAGACTCTCTGTGTAATTTTCTTGATTATAATTTATCAAGCCGGCATTCAACAATGATTTTTCTGTGAACGAATTACGCGGTTCATTTAAAATAAGCTGATAAGCTGTTAGTGCAAGATCATATTGCTTATTTCTAAATTGACAATCTGCTTTATAGTAAGAAGCATTGACTAAGAAAATAGCCTGAGGAAAACGACTCAGGTAACTGTCAAAGTCCTTAACAGCAGCGGCACAATTTCCCTGAGTATACAGCAATTCCGCCGCCTCATAAGTAAGGGAGTCTTCCGCGGCTTTAGAAACATCAGCGTTAGGTACATTTTTAATGTAACGCAGATACTCATCCACCTTATTTTGAGTAACGGAAATATTTTTAATCTGCGCCAACGCCTCTCTTGATTCCGTGGTGTTTGGATACTTTGTAACAATACGCTGGTAGGCAGCCAATGCCTTATCATCCTGTTTACTGTTGTAAAATACCAGTGCTTCACCTAACTCGGCTTTCTTAACATAACTTCCGGAAGGAAAATCACGGATCACTTTTCCATAATAAGTCTGAGCGTCATCATGATTACCCAGCATCAGAGAAGCCTGACCAGCTTCATACAATGCATCATCAAAATAAACTGACTTAGGATATTTATCAAACAACTTTTGTAAGGTATTTACTTTCTCACCCATTTTCCCTTGTATGCCATAAATCACAGCCTTTTGATAAATAGCATAATCACTGGATCGTGAATTTGCGGATATAGCCTGATTGTAGTAATCCAGAGCATTAGCCTGATCCTTCATCATAAAGAAGCAATCAGCAACACGAAGGATTGCATCATTGTATCTATCCTGATCTGTCTGACTCTTTGCCTGAATGTATTTTCGGAATGCAATCTGAGCAGCTCCGAAATCTTCATTCTTAAAGTGGCAGTACCCGATATTATAATGGGCCAGGTTATAGTGCTTACCTGTAACAGCAGCCGGAGTGAATAAAAAATCATTGTAAGATTTCAGTGCTTTACTTAGTTCTCCCAAGCGATATGAAGCTTCAGCTTTCCAATAATGAGCATCCGCAGCGAGGGTAGCATCTATCGGGTGAGCCAGTGATATGTTGAACATTTGAATTGCTTCCTGTGATTTATTATCCATGAATAGCTCCACCCCTCTGTAAAATGCTACCTTTTGATATGCCGCCTTAACCGGTGCAGTTTTTACTTTTATCGATTCAATGGCAGCTAAAGCATCTTTGTAGTTTCGTGTATTCGTATAAATTCCAACCAGCATTTCATTAGCTTCATCAACATGAACGCTTCCGGGAAAATTCTGAAGAAAGCTACGGAAAGCTTCCAAGGCCACAGACTGATAGCTCAGTTCATTAGATAATTTGGCAAAATTAAATTGTGACTCTTCCTGAATCTCCGGATCGAAATCCATTTTTGAGGCTGACTGAAAGGCAGTCCGTGCACTTCGCTTTGCGTTTGACTGAACATAGGAATCTGCCAACAAGTAGTAAGAACTTTGTGCAAGCAGATCATTTCCGGAAGTCACTTTTTGAAAATACGGAATGGCTTTTTCATACTCCCCCGCTTTATAGAAGCAGTACCCAAGCTGATAGAAATCTGTTCTCCCGGCGGCAGATGAGTTTCTTTCATAATCTAGAAGATAAGGCAAGGCCTCCTTGTATTCACCTTTCCGGTAATATGATTCGCCAATCATTCTGCCGATCTCTAATCCATTCTTCGCATCAATTGAATCAAGTACGGTTGGCGCGAATTTTATTAATTCGTCATACTTCCCCTGCTTGTAATAAATCTGTGTAATGTAATACGGAACCACAGGAGCAAAAGCTTCTGATTCTTTCAATTTTATAAAACTCTTCAAAGCGGTTTCATAATTCCCGTTTACAAAAGACATATGTGCATAATAGTATTGTGCTGCAGATGCATACTTACTATTGCCATCCTTTACCAGAAAAAATGATTTGCCGGCCATGTCAAATTCATTGGTCATGTAGTAGGCATAACCCAATTTAAAATTTACTTCATCGCGCATCTCTTGCGAAAGCTCGTTCTGATCAAGCTTACTTAGCCAGTCTACGGCCTTTTTGAATTTTTTTTGTTTGAAATAGTAGTTGCCGAGATGGAAGCCGGCATTGTAATAATTCTGGTTCTCGGGATAAGACTCCATAAAATGGAGCAGTAGAAATTCAGCATCCTTGTGAAAAAGTTCTGCCGCACAAACAGCAAAATAATAGGAGGAATTCCCTTTCACCTCCATTGAAATATTCTCTTTTGACTCAAGGATCCTTTGAAATTCAAGCTGGGCAGTTACGTATTTCCTCTTGTTGAACAAATCTAATCCAAGTTCGTAACTTCGTTCAGGATGAGTATAAATCGTTGTCTTTTGAGAAAATGCCTGAAGAGAAAGAAATATACATAAAAAAATAAGTCGTTTCGACATGTGATGCGCAGTAGGATATTGGGATTAAACGAGGTTCCAGCAAAATTATTCTAAAGCGATGCGCAAGGGGTTTATCAACTGCGTAGTTACCAACATAGTTTTAAACATTAGAAACTATTTTAGCTGAATGAAAGTATAATATGGTTAATATTTTTGTGTCCCAAAATTCCAAGGGATCATTTCCAAAAAAATCCACTTAAGCCATGAAAAAAAGACAATTTGCCCTCCTTAGCGCGACTTTACTTCTCAGTGCCTTCGCAGTGCTTTACAGCTGTAAAAAGGACAGTGAAGAAAAAGAATTTGATACCCAGAGTTCACAGGACAATTCCCTTGCGGAAGCGACGTTTAATGATGTGAATGAAATCTCAAATCAGGCCATAGACAATGGCTCAGCCGGACTTACTACCTACAGGCTGCAGAATGAACAAAGTTCCTTACTGAGTAATTGCGCTACAGTTACACTCACACCTGATTCTTCAGGCCAAGGTGGAAATATTGTCGTTGATTTCGGTCCTTATGCTTGCAAGTGCATGGATGATCGATTCAGAAAAGGGATTATAAATGTGAACTTCACAGATAATTACCGTGATTCCGGTGCAGTTATCAGCACCACTTTCCAGAATTATTTTGTCGGAAAAGACAGCAGTTACATGTATAAAGTGTTGGGAACAAAAACTGTCACAAACAACGGTCATAACAATGCCGGGCATCTATGGTTTTCTATAGACGTAAATGGCCAAATAATGAATGGAAATGGCGCTATGATGAGCTGGAGCTCGCAAAGGCAGCGGGAATGGGTGGCAGGAGAGTCAACTATCGGCTGGTCAGGCTGGGGTGATGATGTCTATAGCATCACAGGTTCCGCCAATGGAACCACCTTTGAAGGAAAAACCTATTCTGCCAGTATTACAAATGCCTTAATCGTTGCATTAGATTGTGATTGGATCAAAGGAGGCACATTTGAACTTACTCCCAGCGGATTAGCAACGAGAATTTTTGACTACGGGAACGGTTCTTCTTGTGATAATGATGCAACAGTGACCGTAAACGGAGCTACTTTTAACATCAAGCTCCGTTAACAAAATGATATTAAAATTGTTGAAAGAAGGCTCTCCGATAAAACCGGAGGGCCTTTTCTTTTTATAAATTTGTGCACATGTATATCTTAAAGGTCAAAGGCACGGCACGCATACCGGATTATGTGCAACTTCGTGATGATGATTTTACATTACTAGCCTATTTCCGTGTTGACAGACCGGAAAAAGCGTTGGCGAAGGTTGGATTGAGCTCACAAGAACCGGAACTTATCGAGTTAATTCGGGATATGCCCTATGGTAAAATGCAACGGTTGGACATATAAACTGTATAATGCTTTCTCAGAAATTAATTTTATTATCTTGAAATAAAAAAAATAGCATTTAAAAATGGATGAAACGCAAACGATCATTTCTATACGCCACGCAAATATTTTTCAATCCAAAAATCTTGTATTGTCAAATGTGAATCTTAAAATCGAAAAGGGTGAATTTGTATATCTGATCGGGAGAACGGGAAGTGGTAAAAGCAGTCTCTTAAAGATGCTCTATGGCGATGTAGAATTAGCTGAAGGTGAAGCAAGAATCGTAGGATTTGAGTTGGGCTCCCTGAAGGAAAGCCAGATTCCCTACTTACGCCGGAAGTTAGGAATCGTTTTTCAAGATTTTCAATTGCTGACTGACAGGTCAATTAATGCAAATCTTTTTTTTGTGCTCAAGGCTACAGGATGGAGGGATAAAAATAAAATGCAGGAAAGAGTGCTTCAGGTGCTTGAAAAAGTCGGGCTGGCAACCAAAGGGTTTAAAATGCCACATGAACTAAGCGGTGGAGAACAACAACGTGTGGTTATAGCAAGAGCACTGCTAAATGACCCTGAATTAATTCTTGCAGATGAACCCACAGGAAATCTTGATCCGGAAACGTCTGAAGGAATCATGCGATTGCTACAGGATATCAGTCAAAGTGGCCGGGCAGTTTTAATGGCAACGCACAATTATACACTTATTGAAAAATTTCCGGCAAGAATCTTAAAGTGCGACAATGGGAAATTAATGGATTCAAAAG
>CAYHFJ010000159.1:0-7977 GCA_964355885.1 uncultured Flavobacteriales bacterium | reverse complement strand
GAACTCAATTAATACAGGTGATAGCAGTAGGGCATTCCGGAGATATGTACTCAATGCAATTTCTTTCTGTATCCACAAAATGGATGACTCTCCCGAAAATGCAAATTGCATGTTTCTCAACGTTTAACTACCTTAGTTGCCAATGAATTATTCTATGAAAACCCTCGACATACACAAACTCATCCCTCTGGGTTTCATCAACAAGACTCACGGTTTTCAGGGTGAATTAAGCCTGGCTATCGACAGCGATATTTCACTTTCACTTGAACAATTTAAATCCTCTTTTCTTTTTATAGAGATAGATGGATTGCCTGTGCCATTTTTTGTTGAAACGATCCGCGAGAAATCAGGTGGGGTTCTTGTAAAATTTGAAACCATCGACACTGAACTGCAGGCTAAAAAAATAGTAGGCAAAAAAGTGCTCGCGGAACAAATGACCGAGGACAAGCAAGACAATGATGAGGAACCTGCCTGGTTCCATCTGCTTGGATACAGCGTGACAGATAAAACATACGGAAACCTCGGATCCATTCTCGAAATTCAGGAATTACCCATGCAATTTCTCGCTGCCTGTCAGGTCAAAAACAAAGAGATACTATTCCCACTCCATGAGGAGTTCATCCTTGAAATTGATGATGTAAAACATACGATTCTGATTGATCTGCCGGAAGGGTTGCTGGATGTATATCTGAATGAATAACACAGCTAAAAACAAGCATCTCTTCTCTCTCATCACCATGAATTAATTTTGATGAGTTCCATGAAGTGATTAGTTAAAAATCCCCTGAATCGTGTTCATATAATTAACGAATTTTACAAAGTGAAAAAAAAATATTCGTGCATTCGTGGCAATTAAAGGTACAGAATGTTATGAGTAAGCCTATGGAATCTCCCAATAAATTATTATCTTTGATTTATGACTACAAGAGACTTAAAACACGAGCTAATTAGTTGGTTATCGAACTTGAAAGATAAGAAGCTTTTGAATTCATTGGCTTCAATCAAAAATTCTGAGGAATCAGGAGACTGGTATGATTCATTAACGGCGAGTCAAAAGAAATCATTATTGAGAGGAATTGAAGACCATAAGAAAGGAAGGACTTTAACCAGTAAGGAATTCTGGAAAAGGTATGAGAAATAAACTTGAAGTCGTTTGGTCAGTTGAGGCGACCAAGTGTTCTGACCAAGTAATTAAATACCTTCTTGAAGAATGGTCAGAAAAAGAAGCCATTAATTTTTTAGAAACATTAAAGGGTTTTGAAGAGCTAGTTTCAAATTTTCCGGAACTATATCCTTTATCACAGAAGAAAAAGGGATATAGGAAAGCAGTCATCTTAAAACAAATTTCAATAATTTATTCGGTGAAACGCAATTCAATTCTTGTACATACTATGATTGACAATAGACAAGATCCGAAGAAATCAGAAAAATAGGCCTATTAATATTTTCTAACGATTTTTCCCTACCTTGGTATTTGAAAATGTATGAGCGACGAAACATTCCGGTTCAAGCAATTTACCATCCATCAGGAAAGATGTGCCATGAAGGTAGGCACCGATGCAGTCATACTCGGTTCTCATGTCAATCCGTCCAATGCCCACAGAATTCTTGATATTGGCACAGGAACAGGATTAATTGCCTTGATGCTCGCGCAAAGATCTACCTGTAATATTGACGCTGTTGACATAGATGAAAATGCATGCCTTCAGGCAAGAGAAAATTTCAGGATATCTCCCTGGTTTCTGCGGATGCATGTTTTTCACCAAAGTTTTCAGGAGTTAGCCTGTCAATCTAATCTGATGTATGACCTTATCGTTTCAAACCCTCCTTACTTTCATCATGCTTCAAAACCATCAGGTGAATCAAGACTCAACGCGAGACATAACGACCTCCTCGCATTTCAGGAACTGATAGATGGAGTGAAAAAAATTCTGCACAACGAAGGAAAATTCTATCTCATCCTTCCGGCAAAAGAAGGACTCGAATTCATGGATCTCGCTCAGAATTCCGGTTTGTTTTGCAGAAATCTGGTTAAGATCCGAACAAAGCCGAATAAACCTGAGAAAAGGGTAATCATGGAATTCACCAAACAGTTTGGAACACTTACCGAAGAAGAATTTGTTATTCAGAATGAAGATAATTCTTTCACGGAACAATACATTCATCTTACCATAGAATATTACATCGCGCTTAAAAATTCTCCTTCAGCTGATGCTTAAAACTCAGCCCACGATTTTCCAGTTCTTTTAATATCGGAATATAAATTTCCTTTTCAATGGGTATCTTCACTCCCCTTCCCTGAATTTTACCGCTAAGAATTAACCGGGCCGCGATAGCTGCAGGCAGACCTACCGTTTTAGCCATCGCTGTAAAGGCTGAGTCCTCCCCTTTTACTACCAGTGAGGAAGAAAGAATAAATTTTTTATTTTCCTTCTCATAACCGAAAACATGCTGCATCACTATCATGTCTTTGTCTTCCGGTTTCAGAATCCATTTCTTTTCCAGTAAAGCCTGTAGTATTTCAGCGGGACTCACGCTTGTCATTCCAATACTTTTATCTTCAAGTATTCCTGTCCATTCAATTAGTTTCATGGCCTCATCATCCTCCGTCAATCCCACAAATTCTGACAATCGCTTTCGGAGTGATTTATTTCCGTTTACTTTCGGTAAAAATGCGTCTACTAATCCGGAATAAGTAAGCTGAGTCATTTCGTCCAGCTTGTAGGAATCGTCTGTCAGGCCAAGCTGAACAAATATATTCCATGCCTTGCAAAAACCGGCCTGCCTTAAAGTACCACGAAGCATTGTTGGAATAGTTGACAGCTTATAAATTTTTCTGTAAGCCAGTGAATCCCTGTTTGCATAGCCATCAAAATATCCCAAACCGCTAACTTCAATCTTTTCCGCATTCGAAAACAGTCTATGATAAGGAATGTACTTGTACTTCCCATCTTCAACGTAGCGAGCAGTGCCTTGTCCGGCAAGAATCACATTTCTCGGATTCCAAGAAAATTTATATCCCCACGGATTATCATTGGATTCCGGTGCAACTAATCCACCCGTATATGATTTAAAAGATATCAATTTCCCACCTTCCTCATGAATCCGGTCAATTATTTCCATGGCACTCATGTGATCAATCCCGGGATCAAGTCCACATTCATTTAGTAGAATCACACCGGAATCTTTCGCTGAGGCGTCAAGCGATTGCATTTCCTCCGTGACATAAGATGCGGTGACAAGGTGCTTTTTCAATCTCACACATTCTCTGGCTACAGAAATATGCATGTGCGCGGGCAACATGGAAAGAACCAGATCAGCCTTCTCAATTTCAGATGTAGTCGCTACAGAATTATGAATATCAAGAGCTATGGCCCTCCCGGATGCATGACCGCCAAGCTTTACCGCGGCATTATCTTTCGAAATATCGGCTACTGTCAACTCCCAATTTTCCTGCGCGGCATGCTCCAGCAAATAGGAAATTAAACTTGAAGAGGAACGACCGGCACCAATAAGCAGGATTCTTTTCATGGAACAAATTTGTGCGAAGGTACATTTCAGAGTGGATTTATGCGAAATTCCGGTAATTATACCGAAATTGATTAGTTTTTCGAAAAACTTAGGCGGTATACCCAAATCTCATGCAAGTTTTGCAATTTTATCTATCGGAAACCTGCCTGGATTTGGTATAATACCACTTCAACATCATCCTTACCTGCCAAATTAGCGGGTCTACAACTTAGCAGGAAAATTGCCTGTAAATCTTGACTCAAACAGTCTCATTTTGTACCTTTGCAAGCCTTTATTTTAAAGGATTTGAATCACGTCCTGTTCAATAAAATATTCATCTCAATTGATTTAATCATTTTAATCCGAGTATCATGAAACGCGTCTATTTTCTGTTCTTTCTTCTGTTTGTTTCCGTCAAACCCCTGCTTGCTCAATCGAATAATGTGATCCTGTTCACTGAAAATGGTGAGAAATTTCAGGTTGTGCTGAATGGAGTCTTGCAAAACACAAACCCCGAAACCAACGTGAAACTCACACAACTTCCTGCTCCAAATTATAAATGCCGTATCATTTTTGCTGACACGAAATTAGGCTTGCTGGACTTCAACCTGTTCTTCAGAGAGATCGGGGAAGAACTAACAATGACAATAAAGCAAAATAAAAACGGTGAATATGTTTCACGTTATGTGAGTTCTATTCCGATCGCCACCGCTCCGCAGAGTCCTTCAATACAGAAGGTAATTATCTATTCCGAAACACCCACTGTTGAAACTGTAACCACTACTGTAAGTCAAACCACAACGACACATTCATCTGGAACAAATCCTTCCGGTGAGAATACTGATCTCCGGATGGAAGTAAAGGTAAACGAAGATGGAAACAATGTAAGTATTACAACGGATGGAATGAATATAGAAAACAATCTCGTCGTTTCCGACATCAGTACCACGACTACAACTATCACTACAACATCAACCAAAGGCCCTACCGTCATCACTCCATCACAGACGACAGATGTTAATGGCTATACAGGACCAATAGGCTGTCCGGTAGCAATAGACTTAGCGGATTTTGAAGTAATGAAAGAAACGATCAGTACCAAAGATTTTGAAAGCACGAAATTAAGCATCGCGAAACAAGCGGTTCAGGAAAATTGCCTTCTCGCCGGACAAGTAGCAGAGATTCTTTCTCTTTTCGATTTTGAAAACACCAAACTGGAATTTGCCAAATATGCGTATGCATATACTTACGATCAGGGAAATTATTTTAAAGTGAATGAGGCATTTGAATTTGAAAGCTCTGTCGAAGACCTGAACAACTTCCTCAATGTTAAAAATTAATTTTGTTGAAAGAACACTTCTACAAGCTAAGGCCTCACCTGGACAGGTAACAAAGATGATGGCACTGGAGGTCATTTTAAAATGGTAGCTTTACATCCAACCGTTACTGTTACGAAAAATTCAATGTTGAATATACTCGATGAACTGCATGATAATTCACATATACCATGTTTCATTTCCAACTCGGTAAATTTTCTCGTAAATCATCAGGGGACATATAAAATCAGAACTTGAATTGGTGATGATATTGGTAAATATTTTATTAAAATAAATTTATCCTAATGCAAAAAACTTTTCTTTTAACCGGAATTATTCTCGGCGCGACGGCAGTTATATTAGGAGCTTTTGGAGCCCATGCCTTAAAAGCAAAAATTTCTGTTGAGCACCTGCAAATTTTTGAAACGGGAGTACGTTATCAGTTTTATCACGCTTTTGCTCTCCTTTTATTGGCTTTATTCTTCGACAAAATTTCCGTCGGACCTGCACAGGTTGCCGGTTATGCATTTATAGCAGGGGTACTTTTGTTCTCCGGTTCCATTTATCTATTAGCAACAAGAGAAGTTTTAGGTATCGATTCCTGGAAAAGTGTACTCGGGCCGATTACACCTCTCGGTGGTCTTTTCCTTATATCCGGCTGGCTGTTTTTCTTTATCGCCGCCTTGAGAGGATTCAAGGGTAACATATAAGTTCAGCAAGATTAATTCAGGTACAAAAACAAGAAACGCATATAAATTTACACTGGGATGAATAGAATAATCACAGTACTATCCATAGTACTCATGCTCTCATCAGGAGCATGTAAACAAAGTAAAGAGGCGGCAACACTTCCTCAGGAACCGGTCACAACAATGGCAAGTCCATCAAAAACTGATTCTTTCCCTGCAAGATCCCGGCTGGTTATTTCATTCTTTTCTATCGCTTCAGGTGTAGATATCAAGTCAGTTCTCCGTTATGAAGATTTCATAGGCGAATACGCTGCGGAACTTGGTATCAACATAGATTACGAAAAAACGCATTGGGGTCGTGAAGGGGAAACGGATTTTTGCATTGAACTTACCGAGCTTAAAGCAGAGCAACAGGCTGATTTCGTGAGAAGAACAATGAACTTGCTGGAAACAGCCGAACACGTCAAAATTTATGAAAACGAGCCCTGCAGACACAGAAGAAAGCGGGAATAATTGGTCAATTCGATAAATTTTCCCTTACTTTGCCTCACAATTCCATATAAAAAAATAATCTCTCATGAATGAATTCGGATTAAAAGCGAAGGACGCAACCATCGCAGATCTGGGACTAAAAAATGTTGCTGATGCCTATTGGAATTTAACACCCGCTGAGCTGGTGGAAGAATCAATCATTCGCGGCGAAGGGGTACTTACTGACAATGGTTCACTGGCTGTTGATACAGGCAAATTTACCGGTCGCTCTCCGAAGGATAAATTTATTGTGTGTGATGACAGAACAGAAAAAGCTGTTTGGTGGGGTGATATAAATATAAAATTCGACCAGGATAAATTTGACCGCCTATACGAACGTGTCTGTGCATACCTGCAGGGAAAAACAATTTACGTCCGCGATTCTTACGCCTGTGCTGATCCAAGATACCGTCTCAATGTTCGCGTAGTAACAGAATCCCCTTGGCAGAATCTTTTCGCCAATAATTTATTTCTCCGCCCGACACGGGAGGAAATTTTAAAATCAGTGAAAGCGGAATGGATCATTCTAAGCGCACCCGGCTTTTTAGCTGATCCGGAAATTGACGGAACACGCCAGAGTAATTTTGCCGTTCTCAACTTTACAAAAAAAATAATTCTTATTGGCGGCACCGGTTATACCGGAGAAATTAAGAAAGGAATATTTTCTGTTCTTAATTTTGTTCTTCCTCATGATAAAAATGTGTTGTCTATGCATTGCTCCGCCAACACAGGAAAATCAGGTGATACTGCAATATTTTTTGGACTCTCAGGAACAGGAAAGACAACGCTCTCCGCTGACCCGCACAGAGGCCTGATTGGTGACGACGAGCACGGATGGGCAGAGGATTCGGTCTTCAATTTTGAAGGTGGATGTTACGCGAAATGTGTGAACTTATCCAAAGAAAAAGAACCGCAGATCTTCAGTGCGATTAAATTTGGTGCTCTGATCGAGAATATCGAATTCTATGATGGTACTACAACAGTGGATTACGATAACATCAGCAAGACAGAAAATACCCGGGCTGCATACCCTATCCATCACATAGAGAATGCAGTGGAACCCTCAGTAGGAAGCTCTCCCAAGAATATTTTCTTCCTTACCTGCGATGCTTTTGGTGTCCTACCTCCCATCTCTAAATTAAATGCCGGACAGGCTATGTACCATTTTATCTCCGGTTATACCGCTAAAGTGGCCGGTACCGAAATGGGTGTAACGGAACCTACTACTACATTCTCAGCTTGTTTCGGCAAAGCGTTCCTTCCACTCCACCCGACTAAATACGCGGAATTGCTTGGAGAACGAATGAAAAAAAATAAAGTCAATGTGTGGTTGGTGAATACAGGATGGTCAGGTGGTTCTTATGGTGTTGGAGCCCGAATGAAACTATCTTTCACCCGTGCCATGATTACCGCTGCTCTCAATGGAGAATTGGAAAAAGTGGAATTTGAAAAGATGCCTGTCTTCGGTTTATCTATACCTAAATCCTGTCCGGGTATTCCAACTGATATTCTCAACCCGCGAAACACCTGGGCTGACAAGAGCGAGTTTGATGCCAAGACAAATACACTTGCGGCATCGTTCGTTAAAAACTTTGCTCAATATGCTGAGTATGCTAATGAGGAAATCCTTTCGGCCAGTCCAAAGCTAGCTGTTAATGCATAATATTACTGATTGAAAAAAACCTTCTCTTTTCCGGAGAAGGTTTTTTTTTAACTGATCATGAAAGATTAACTCATCTTATGCAATAGGCGAAGTATAGCCGTTCCCAATTTTCTCGGGAAACCGAACTATTTGCATTAGACAGGTTTATCCAGAATAGAAAATATTGCGAAAAAAATTTCTCTATGGATCTTTTTTATTCAACATCCATTCAGGATAATCATTTTCTGTTGGAAGGAGAAGAGGCTCATCATCTTCTTAAAGTTTTGCG
>CAYHFJ010000158.1:0-7983 GCA_964355885.1 uncultured Flavobacteriales bacterium | reverse complement strand
AGATGAGAATTATTCCTGTCACTAATCCACCAAGATGCGCAAAGTGCGCGACATTGTCGCCTGGAACATTGGCGATCCCGGAAAAGAGTTACAATGCCACGTATGGCAGGACAAATTATTTTGCTTTAACAGGGATAGCAAAATACAAGTAGATAATACTATTGGGAAAAGTCATTCCGTAAGCAAGTAGCAGACCGAAGACAGCTCCCGATGCCCCGACTACCACCGGGGCATTCATGACATCCATACGCAATTGCTTCATATACTCGACACTTAGCGAAAGTGCCTGATCAGGACTACTACTAAGCATGCTGTTAAATTCACGGGTAAATGCATTGTAATGATCAATCATATCTGTCGACGAGAAGTTTCTGAAAGCATCTGAAGTTAATAAAGATTGTAATGCTTCAACACTCGGGTTGGAAATGTAATTATCGAAATAAGCCAATGTAGGTTGCATTGCGAAATACACAATTCCATAGTGTGCAACCGCGGCACCAAGACCGGTAAGAATGTAAAATGTCAGAAAGCGCTTAGGCCCCCATACATTTTCGATGGCAGCTCCAAACATCCATACTGCAAACATATTAAATAGAATATGCATGAAACTTCCATGCATAAACATATAGGTGACAAGCTGATATACTCTGAATTTTTCTGATCCGAAATAATGTAATCCAAGAATATCGTTCAGGTCGATACCGCGGCTGTCGAGGACTACCTTTGCCAGATAAAAGATTCCGTTAATAATTAAAAGATTTTTAACTATTTCAGGAAGTACCTTAAAACTTCGGGGTCTGTATTGTTCGTAGTTCATCTGTGACTATAAAAAGTTAAGCCTCTTTATCCTTAATTTATACGGAGAAAAGGCGAAGGCATGAAGTTCTTGAATTTCTTAAAGGAACCGATCCCTGATTTCTTCCGTTTTCAACAAAGTCATGCACGGTTTTCCATGTATTCCATGACCCGGTTTATCACATGCTAACAGCTCGTCTGTCAATGATTTCATCTCAGCTTGTGATAGTTCCTGACCAGCCCTGATAGATACGCTCCTGGCCATTGAAGAAGCAAGAATTTCGCGCTTATCATTTAAAGATGGCGACTCTCCGGACTTATATTTATCCAGTATTCTTTCCAGTATTTCCTTTTCAGTACCCTTGAGAACTTCGGGAGGTGCTCCATGCAATACAAAAGAATTTCCACCAAATTCTCTGATATCAAAGCCTAATGAACGAATTTCATCTTCAAGTTCCTGCAACAATGCAACATCAGCAGGGGAGAAGTCCAGCGTTTCAGGGAAGAGGTCCTGCTGGGTAGAGGAAGTACTTGAATCCAGACGCTTTTTATACTTTTCAAATAAAACTCGTTGATGAGCGGCTTCCTGATCGATGCATAGAAGGCCACCATCGATAGTGCACAAAATAAATTGCTTGCTCAATTGAAAAAAGATTCCGTGTTGTTGGGATGCAATTTCCTGCTCTGACAGTGCTCCAAGTCCGTGAACAGATTTTTCTTCAGGCAGTTGAGCTGATAAAGTGCCGCTATCTGTTCGAATATTATCATACATTTTCTCCCAACCGGCAGAGGCGATGGATTTGTTTGAATCAGTCCGAAAGGGATTGTAATTTGTATTCACAGTGACGGTGGGCTGAGAAGGTACTTGAGTTCTCATTGCATGAGGAAGCTCAAAGGAATTTTCCCGTTCGAAATCAATTGCAGGAGTTATACTGTATTGACCAAGTGATCTTTTTACAGCAGCGCGAACGATAGAATAGACAGAACGCTCATCATCAAATTTTATTTCAGTCTTCGTGGGATGAATATTCACATCAATGCGTGATGGTTCGATATCTATATATAACCAGTACGAAGCATAGCTCTCACGAGGGAGAAGTTCTTCAAATGCATTTGTCACTGCATGATTCAGATAACCATCACGGATATATCGGCGATTCACAAAGAAAAATTGTTCCCCGCGACTCTTCTTAGAAAATGCCGGCTTCCCAATAAAACCATTGATAGACAGCAGGGACGTTTCCTCTGTCACCGGCACCAGTCGTTCATTGTAATGGCTGCCATAGACTCCAACGATACGCTGACGCAGGTTACAAACCGGCAATTGAAATATCTCAATTCCATTCTGGTGCAGGGACATGGTCACCTCGGGATGAGCTAACGCTATACGTTCAAATTCTTCGATAATATGACGTGCCTCAACTGAATTTGACTTAAGAAAATTACGACGGGCAGGCACATTGAAAAACAGATTACGTACACTGATAGAGGTACCTGTCGAAACCACAGTAGCACTCTGACTGATAATTTCACCACCTTCAATTAAAATGCAAGTTCCAACTTCATCTTCGATTCGCCTGGATTTCATCTCAACCTGCGCGATCGAAGCAATGGAAGCCAAAGCTTCCCCACGAAAACCTTTAGTCCTGATGGAAAAAAGATCTTCCGCATTCCGGATCTTGGAAGTAGCGTGTCTCGAAAAACTAAGCCTTGCATCGGTTGGACTCATGCCACAGCCATTATCCACAATCTGAATGAGGGTCCTACCGGAATCTTTGATAAACAGCTCAATCCGTGTGCTTCCGGAATCTACTGCATTTTCCAGGAGCTCCTTCACAGCTGATGCCGGACGTTGTATTACCTCTCCTGCAGCAATTTGATTGGCGACAGAGTCGGGAAGAAGACGAATAATATCAGACATACTTTGATTTTCTACGCAGGTAAAGATATGAACAAACAATGAATCCATTAAATTTCAAAGAACTTTCTAAAATTATTCTTTACCTTGTTCATTAAATTTGTATTTGAAGTTATGAATAAGAAATTCAATAAAGCTGAAGCCGGTTATCATATGCTTCAGTTGTTATCAGCAGTAGACGGAAAATTTGGACCAAAAGAGGACCTTGTTATAACGAATTATCTGGTTGAAAATTATCCCTTTCATGTTGAAATGGATGGGGCCATGGAAGAATTAAGCAAACTGAAATCTGAGGATTACATTCTGCACTTTCAAAAATGTATGGATGATTTTTTTCAGGATTCAGAGGAGCAGGAGAGGACCCGTTTCCTTAAGTTTGCCATTGATATTGTGAAAGCGGATGATGAAGTCACTCAGCATGAAAATATTTTTCTAAAAACTTTATTTGATTCGTGGGATAGTGATCATAAGGAATGATGAAAGCTGTAATCCTGCAGATTATCAGGTTTACTTCTTTAACTTATCCTTAAATACTTTTTTAAATTTTTCAACTTTTGGTGCAACCACAAACTGACAATAAGGCTGATTTCCATTCTCCTGATAATAATTCTGATGATCCTCTTCGGCCTTATAAAATGTTTTGAAGGGAGAAATTTCGGTCACGACCGGATCCGCAAAAGCCTTTGATTCATTGAGCCGGTTTCTAAAAGTCTCTGCCAGTTCATGTTGTGTTTCATTATGGTAGAAAATAACTGACCGGTATTGTGTTCCAACATCATTTCCTTGTTGGTTGAGCTGCGTAGGGTCGTGAGACAACCAAAAAGCTTCCAGTAATGATTCATAATTTAATACTTCAGGATTATATAAAACCTGAACGACCTCAGCATGACCGGTTCGACCGGTGCATACTTCTTTATAGGAAGGATTTTTAACGGATCCACCAGAATAGCCGGATGCAACACTGATGACGCCATCAAGTAATTGGAACTGGGCTTCTGTACACCAGAAGCAACCTCCCCCAAAGGTAGCAGTATCTGAAATTTTGGGTATTTCTGTTATTTGATCCGTCATATTTCGGTTGTTATTTTGTTCTATTCTGGCACATCCGGTCAAGGATAAACTGACTAAAATTAACATTGCAACAAGGCCAATTCTATTCATCTTAAACCGTTTATTCAGGTATATTTTCAAGGGT
Organism: uncultured Flavobacteriales bacterium; assembly: GCA_964355885.1. Taxonomy (GTDB): domain Bacteria; phylum Bacteroidota; class Bacteroidia; order AKYH767-A; family 2013-40CM-41-45; genus QQVM01. The sequence goes on along the minus strand of CAYHFJ010000158.1, from coordinate 4,075 downwards.
GATAGCAAGAGTTCCATACAAACCAAGCATTTCGCCGGCACCATCATCAAAAAGATCTCCTTTGCTTGCCAGTCCGAAAAGATCAGTTTCTACATCATAGATGATCAGGAAACCTTCGTTCAGACTTTCGGGATCAAGATTTGCCACTACCCAAAAGTCCTCAAACTCCTGAGACTCCGGAATGAAAAAGCTTCCTTCAAAAGGATGTACAATAAAATCTTCAATCCGCTCAGACCAATCCACCGGCCAGTCAAAGGAATCACGTTCACTAAGCTCGGCACTGACAATTTTACTGATCTGTTCAGCCTCCATTACTTTTTATAAATTAATATATACGAACCTACTGGTTTAAAACCGTAAAATTTCCCTGAGCTAGTATATTTTCCTTCTTCTCATTCGTGGTGATTACAATTTTGTATTGTCCCGCTTCAAAAAAATTCACGGCTGTGAGAGCATACGTTGATGTTTTCTTTACATCCAACAGTCTCTCATCAACCCATTCATCCTTACCTGAAATCACTTTGTAAGCAGTGAATACCAGTTGATACATTTCCGGAAGAGTTTCTGAAGGAGTTATTTCTGTATAAAACAAAACCTGCGTTCCTTTTTCATCGATCATTTCAAATTGATCTTTGGCAGGAGCAGGCTTAGGTTTACCATAACCAAATTTGCTGGAAGATGAAAGGTTATCCGTAATAGTGAGTTTCGTGATCGTCTGTGCCTGACAATATCCAATAATTAATAACAGCAGGAAAGGCAGAAAAATCTTTTTCATTGGTTACACGAAGGATTTGAATCTATCAATAATACAAAATTTAAGGTTACGAAGCAATAATCTTTCGCTTGCTTTGGCCATAAATTCACCAATTTTCATCGAATATTTTCCATGTGGCGTACGAAGTTGTGCAGCCATTGTCTTTGGCGTCAAGAATTTACATTTGTTGAATATTTTAAGAGGACGAAACCAATGATACCTGCTAATAAGGATGAGCAAAGGATTGCCAGTTTGGCATTATAAATATGTTCAGGCTCATTGAAGGCAAGCATCGCGATGAAAATAGACATGGTGAAACCGATTCCCCCAATGAAACCCACTCCCAATAACTGTTTCAGATTAACCCCGTGAGGCAACCGGCTCAATTTTGTATAGAGAGCCAATAGAATAAATGTAAAAATCCCGATTGGTTTCCCCAGAACCAAGCCAAAGGAAATTCCAAAACTTTCCGGAGACTGCAGACTGTCAATAATTCCGCTTTCTAATAATATTGCTGTATTTGCTAGGGCAAACAAAGGCATAATAAGAAAATTGACGGGAATGTGAAGAGAATGTTCCAGTTGCATCAATGGACTTCTTTCAGCCTTACCTTTCAAAGGAATAGTAAAAGCCAGCAGCACTCCAGAAATTGTTGCATGAATACCACTCATTAGAACAAAATACCACAAGAACAATCCAACCAACAAATAAGGAAAAATAAATTGTACTCTGAGCCGGTTCATGGCGATTAGTACAAACAGTGCAGAAAGAACAAGTAAAAGATAAAATGTTGAGATTGATTTGGTATAAAAAATCGCGATGACGACAACTGCTCCAAGATCATCAACGACTGCAAGCGCGGTAAGAAGAATCTTCAGGGATACCGGAACACGTTTGCCTAATAAAGATAAGGCACCAATAGCAAAAGCTATGTCTGTCGCCATTGGAATTCCCCAGCCGGAAGCAGTTGGAGTACCTGCATTAAATATACTATAAATTAATGCCGGTACTACCATGCCTCCAATCGCCGCTGCAAATGGAAGTGAAGCTCTTTTAAATGTTGAGAGTTCACCGTCAATTAATTCTCGTTTAATTTCAAGACCAACCAGAAGAAAAAAGACGGCCATTAATGCGTCGTTAATAAAATGCCCGACACTCATAGCCAAATGAAAACTGGAAATAGAAAGACTCATTTCCCTATGCCATAGATGAATGTACTCTTCTGAGATTGCAGAGTTTGCTAAAACTAAAGAAGAAAGCGTACAAAATATTAATAGAATACCAACGGTACGTTGGTTCTGAATAAATTCAGAGAATGCATCGGTAAAAAGTGAGCGTGTTCGTAAAATTCTTTTTCGTACCATAAATAAAATTCAATATCCTTTCAGATGGCAAGTTCTAAAAAATAAATCAGAATTCTTTCGAATCCATTATAAAACTACTCTTTGATGAGCTCACCTGCAAGATGTTTCAAATTGCTTTCAGCCATCTTGGCCTGAAAACGCGCGTTGACCAATCGGTTCATAGCCTCTTCATGACTACGCTGAACATCTTTCAATTCGATGACACTGCTTGCTCCTGATTTAAATCTTTCCTGTGAGATCAATAATATTTCTCTGGATGAAAGAATATTTTCTTCCTCCAGCTTAAGTAGCTCCAATTGATCCCTGAAATTCCGGAAAGCGATTAATATTTCCGCATTCACTGCCTCTTCATTTTTTTCAAGCTCCAAACGTGCATTAAGGACATCCAATCTTGAGTTTTTTAAAGCACGGGATATTCTGAAACCGTTGAACAGTGGAAGCGTTGCAGTAATACCATAATTGAAGCCCTGATTGCGATTCTGAAGAATGAATCCTGCATCATTCTCTGTATTAGTATACAGGTAGCTTCCTTTCAACTTTATTTCCGGCCAGCGGTAACTGCCGGATTCTTTTACCGAAATTTCTGAAATTAGAAGTTGTTTTCTGTAATAGGAACGGAGTGAGTTTAATTCTCCCGACTTTTTTTTCAGATCCTCCAGTGAAGGACTGTATGTAATGCGGATAGAATCTTCTGCCTGAAGACCCATATCCGAAGGCCGGGCCATTAGACGGTTGAGTTCAATAATAGCGGATTGAAGCACTGTTGTCTGTGAAAACTCAGCTGAAAGCCTTGCATTTAAATCCGTTTTGGTATGTAACACATCAAGTTTCGAACCTGACCCATTCGTAAACCTCCTTTCAGCAATCTTGAGTCGTTCCTGCGCCAATATAATTTCTTCCTCTATGCTTCGTAACAATTGTTGTTGTCTGGAAATTTCAAAATAGGATCTTACAACCTGCAGATATACTTCTTCCATTTGCATTCTGAAAGTAATCTCGCCCCGGGAAGCTATCTCAGCCAGTCTCCTCTTGGTACTAAACATTCTCAATCCGTCAAACAGTGTCCAGCCAAGGGCAAGCTCTGTATTTAGATTCTCAGATACCGCGTTTTTTCTGTCGACAACATCTCCATTCGAATATTTTTGCTTCGTTGAATTCTCTGAATGTGTATAAGCACCATTCAAATTTAATTCAGGTAGCATACCTGCTTGTCCGGCATAATTCAGATTTTTTAGCTTGGATAATTCATTCCCGGAAATTCTTATATCGAAATTATTTTCCAATGCAATGATAATCGCCTGCTCAAAACTGAGAATGGAATCCTGACCATAACTTGCAGATGAAAAAAGAAAAGATGAAACAATGAATACCAGGACGGACTTCATATACTTCGCCCGTGAAAATCCGGTATAAAAATATTCAACTGGTTTAACGCCGGGTATGACTTTCTCAGGAAGCATAAAAAGATTTCTTACGTGAGATAAAAGTATACATTGCTGGGATTACATAGAGCGTAAGCACCAATGAAAATACAAGTCCGCCCACAACAGCGATACCCATCGGCATCCGGCTCTGTGCACCGTTCCCAAGGCCAATTGCAATAGGCAGGGCTCCCAGTATTGTCGCGAAACTTGTCATCAGAATTGGACGCAATCGCATAGTGGCAGCTTCAATTACTGCTTCGGTATTATTTTTTCCCAGAGCTTTTTGTTTGTTGGCAAATTCAACGATTAAGATACCGTTCTTGGTCACCAATCCTATCAGCATGATCATACCAATCTGACTGAAAATATTCAATGTCTGATTGAACATCCATAGAGTAAAGACAGCACCACCCAAAGCCAAAGGAACTGTCAGCATGATAATAATAGGATCGATAAAACTTTCAAACTGAGCGGCGAGGATAAGATAAATCAATATCAGTGCTAAAATAAAAGCAAAAAGTATATTCGAACTG
>CAYHFJ010000157.1:0-7991 GCA_964355885.1 uncultured Flavobacteriales bacterium | reverse complement strand
AGGATCATTACCGGTACTAACGAAGTAAAAGTATACAACCGGATATCCACATGTGTAAGTAGTGGTAATGCTTCAAGTTTTGTTCAGGGCTATTTGCGCCGTTATATTAATTCCACAGGATCGTACGATTTTCCTGTTGGAGAATCTATACGCGGATATGAAAGAGCTAATGTGTCATTAACAACAAATACCGATGTCGATAATTTGCTTGCCAGTTTTGTGATCTATTCTACGTTGCCGGGACCACTAGGATTATCAGAGTGTATGGCAACCTATAATTTAAATGCACTTGATGATGGTAAATGGATTATCAATGCGTATAACAATGCACTTTTACAGCTCACCGGTAACATTGTTTATAATATGACCTTATATAACCGTTTAGGAAGTTATACCAATGCAGGCGCTGCAGCAGGGTGGACAATCATGAAAGATCCGGCAGGGTCAGGTGCATGGAGTCTTGATGGATCCTGCGTTGCAGCCTCAACCGTGAATATGGTGATGCGCTCAGGGATGTCAGGCTTCTCGCATTTTGGGACTGCACAATCTATTGTACCTCTGCCTATTGAATTATTAAATTTTGATGGCTTCGAAGAGAATGGTAATAATATTATCAACTGGAAGACATCAACAGAAATTAATAACGACTATTTCGTTCTTATGCATTCGAGCGATGGAAATCTTTTCAATAAAATAGGACAGATTCAAGGCGCGGGAAACAGCTCTCTTGAATTGGAATATGAGTACGTGCATTCAAAACCGGAAAAGGGTTACAATTATTATCAACTACTTCAAGTTGACTTTAATGGAACTTCTTCTGCTTCAGAAATTATCGTCATAAAGAACGCTCCTGAAAATAGCATTGTCCGGTATATATATCCAAACCCCAATGCCGGCGAATTATTTGTGCAATTAAGTTCAGGTAACATGAGTGAGTACGAGGTAACCATTCTCGACTTGCCTGGGAATGAAGTTTACCTGAACTCAGTAGTACTTGAGAAAAACAAATCTGTTATTTCGGTTGATGTCAGACAGCTTAGTAATGGGATCTATTTTATAAAAATCAGTCCAAAAAACTCAGGTATCTTTTCGATTCACAGGATTGTACTTGAAAAAGGGAACTAATTTTCCATCGGATTTTAACTGATCAATTTTTCTTGTCCTCTGTCAGTTCGACAACCCCTCCGGTCACAGAATATTTCATGGCATCTCCTGAACTGAGGTGGCTTATTTTTTTAACTTTTGTTCGGGGGACCATGTATAACTGACCGGCGAAATTATACGACTGGGGAACATAAACAGATACAAATTCGCTCCCTAATTCAAATTTCCCAAGTTCTTCATCGGTAAGAAATCCGATAATCCAGACATCCTGAGAAAAGACATTAACTAATACAGCCTTGTCGAACTTCTTTTTGTCACCGGTGAAAGCGCCAAAGAAATCCTTCACGGAGGTATAAACGAACTTGACGCCGGGTGTTCGTTCAAGCCAATAATCAAAAAATCGCAGCAAGCTGCTCATTAAGAAGTTGGAGCTGATCCAGCCAATAAAGATGACAAAGACTATGATAATCACAAATCCTAGGCCTTTGATATTAACCAATGGATATAATATTCCGTCAATTTTTTCGAAAAGCCAGAAGAGTAAAAATCCGGTGATAGTTATTGGCGCAAGTATCAGTAAGCCTTGCAGAAAAAACTGCAAGAGCGTTTTGTAATTAAACTGGGCGGGAGTGGAATTCGGGTCTTTCATTACAAACAAATTTAGACCGAAGGTACTTATTCGAAAGCAGTAGAATCAGCTTTTTTAAAAATTGATTTTGAATGAAATTTTCAACCAGACGATTAATTGAGCAGAAAGATTATTGTTTTATTTTTTTCAGACGAGAGTTTACTTCGTGAAAATCGGGAATTTGTTCCGGAGAAAATCCAATTTTTTCATGGGCGATGATATAATCTTTTGAAGCGTGTTTTTGGATGAATTCAAATTGCCTGTTATATAATATTTTCCAGACTTTAAAATCTTCAGGGGTGTAGGTGGAGTAGTTCTGTGTTTCGGGCCTTATTCTTTATTTCATAAAATAAAATCAAATACAACCGCAACATTTGGAATTTCCTTTACAGAGTTTAGAAAAGCTGCAACTGTTTCCATATTGTTTCGATTTACTTCTGACTGGTGCTTTTCGATTTGTTGTAATTCGATTGCTCGTTTCGTCTTGCCGAACAACTCTTTTGCTTCCTTACCAATCAGGTTTTTCTCTGAATTGTAAATAGTCGAAGCGATTTTGAAAATGATTGATTGAAGCCTGAATCGTTCTCCAATTTTTCCAACTGTGTCAACCGTTCTTCGGGGTCTTGCCAATGTTGTAAAAGTCGTTTGGTAATTCCTGTAACTCCCGGATAACCTGCTTCATGCCATTTGTTTATTCATGGTCGAAAGGCATTTACCAGGTCAATTTCTATAAATGTTCCCGATTCGTCAAATGACTTTGAACTTTCGGAAGCCTCTTCATAACCTGCTGGTCTGCGGCCTGTTTGTAAAACAAATTCTCTAGTGTCTCTGATATATTCCCAATACTGTTGCGGTTCAACGTAAGGGGAATTAATTATCAACTTGTTTATACTTTTCATTCTTTGTATGCTATGGATTTTGGCAACATTTGCATAAAGATATCCGCCTGTGAATAATCAATTTTTTCATAGAACATTCCCAATCTGTTCAAATTTTTATAATAGTCGTGCACATGATGGTAGTAATACTTTTCAGATTTTATATACCATGCTCGTTCACCAAGATGTTCTGCCAAAAACCATTTCTCCAGTACCCTGGCAGCCCTCCCATTGCCATCATTAAAAGGATGGATTGCCACGAACACGGCATGAATGAATGAGGCATAATAAAACACTTCCTGTGTATTTAGTTTCATATTCAATAATTCACCAATATCCTCCCAAAGTTTATTCATTTCATCCTCTACTATTCTGAAAGGAGCTGCTTCAAATTGTATTCTGCCGGTTTTGTGTTCCAATACCACCATTTCGTTTTTACGATAAACGCCTCTCCATTTTTCGGGAAGCAAGTGCTCTGAAAGCAGTATATGAGTTTGCAGAAAATTGGATTCTGTTAGTTGGTTTTGTTGGGCAAACAAATAGGCTTGGTACAAATCATTCGGCTTCTGCACCAACTCAGGCAAATACTCAATATCCTGCATTTTATGTTTTACATAACTGTCAATTTCCATTTGTTCGCCTTCAATTTTTGAAGAAGAAATAACAGCCACTGAGGTATAAAAGGTGAATGTTTGTGCTGTCATTTCCATTTCGTCTACCTCCTTCAAAGCAGATGAAATATCAACAGATAGTTTGTTTTTAAACTCAACAAAATAGTTATCAGTCAGAATATTCATCTTACAAACGAATAATTTTTAATGATTCTATTCCTCTTGCGTCTATGATTTTAACTGCAACATTTTTTCCCGCTATGAATGGAAGCGAAACCGTTCCGCCAAATGCTTCAATTTTTTCTTCGTCAATTTCGGCATTCAGGTTTTTGGCTAAAGTTGCCCACCCTTCTTTGGCTCCTGCCATTGGGAAAAATACTTGTGATGGAAACAAACTTCTTCCGTCATAATCGTGGTCAAGCATCCACATGGCAATTTTAGTTTTCAAGTTCATTTATTGTCGGTTGTGTCGTCTTTTAGGGTGAGCACTAACTTTTAGTTTATTTTCAGAGGCTGGTCTAACTGATCTGATACGATCAATCCTGCATTGACTACGCCATGTCTAATATATGATAGGTATATCTTACCGTGCAATTTGTATTTTTGTTTTGGCTCCTTTAATTTTTTCAGTTGCAACAAGCCTGATCACTTCCTTAATTTTATTTCTTCTGATCGCAACATAGGAGAAATGGTCTTTTACCTCTATGAGTCCTATTTCATTTTGTTCCAGCATACCTTTTTTAGAAAGGAATCCAACAAGGTCAATTTTATTTACTTTGTCTTTTTTGCCCTTTCCGACAAATAGTGTTTCCCACTCTGGTTCAGCCGGAGATGGCTTATCTTCTAAAATGAGCAATTCAGGAGTTGATGTTATGTAAGGTGGAATGACTTCAGCATTATGCAGAATCAAAATTGCTGTTCCTTCTGTGTGCATTCGGGCGGTTCTTCCATTACGGTGTATGAAGGCATCTTCTGTCAGTGCCAGCTGAAAGTGGATAATATATCTTATTTCAGGTATGTCCAGACCCCGTGCCGCAAGGTCAGTTGCAATAAGTATGTGCGTACTTCCATTTCTGAGTTTGGCCAGTGTTTTCTCCCTTTCAACCTGTTCAAGTCCACCATGAAAATAATCGTGAGTAATTTTTTTGCTGTTTAAATATTCGCTAAGCCTTTCAACCGCATCGCGATGATTGCAAAAGACAAGACAGGGTTCATTCTCGAGGTTGCATAATAATTTGAAGAGCGTTGACTCTTTATCTCTATCAGGCGATTTCACTATTTTAAGCTTCAGTAATTTTTTTCCGATGCTTTCAGATTGGAATGAAAGTTTCACCGGGTTACTTATGCCAACGAAACGTGGAATCTCATCCGCTTCTGTTGCTGAAGTCAGGTATTTTTTATGAAGTTCTTTGAATTGACCCATGATATATTCCATCTCTTCGTCAAAACCCATCTCAAGCGATTTGTCGAATTCATCCAGGACAAGAGTGTGTACACGACTTACATCCACATTTCCACGGCTGATATGGTCTGCTAGTCGCCCCGGTGTTGCAATGAGAATATCCGGTGACTGCGTTAAACTATTTTTTTCTATTTGTACGGAATGTCCGCCATAGCAGCAACAAACAGAGAAAGATGATTTCATCTTGCGAACTACTGATTCAATTTGTAAAGCTAGTTCTCTCGTCGGAACAAGAATTACAACCTGTACATCTTTTGATCCTATACTCAATTGTTGCACAATAGGGATTAAGTAGGCAAGTGTTTTGCCTGTGCCTGTGGGTGAGATAAGAAGGATGTCTTTCTTAAGTTTGGCAGCTTCGATCGTTGCCAGTTGAATTTCATTCAATGTTTCAATTTTCAGGTTTTTTAAAAGTTCCTGAACTGTAATTTTATCTTGCTTGCTCGTCATTTTATTTTTTTTCAATCGCTCTATTGTTTTAATTCTGAATATATTGTAACAGGAGGAAGTAAATCTGTATTTACAATAATATGCCAGGACCCAAAGTTTAAGTTTTATTCTCTTACTTCTACCATTTCAGGAAATGATTTATACAAATCAACCCAACTTGTATAATTAATAGTTTTTTCCGATGCTCAGAAGGGGGGACACACAGTTTTGATGCCCTTCTTTTGAATTTGATCAGAGAAAGGCGTTTGAAGCCCGTAGAATTCCGATTATTCCTACAAGGATCCAGAACACATTCAGTAAAATATATGCCCGGTCTTTTTTAATATATGAACACCAGGAAAGTACCACAGCGTCTGTCGTGTTAAGTATCCATACAAACATAAAAGGACTTTCAGGCCCCAGCCAACTAACCAGACTGAAGCTGAAAATGCGCATTAATACACCGGTTAATTCAATATAGGCTATATTCCTACCTATAAATTTGTTGAGGTTTATAAAAAGCATGAGGATCTTTATTTTCTGGTGGTAAAAGTAGTTTTTAATAGTGTTCTATTTCAATTCGTTGCGTGTTGACAGTGAGTTTAGAACAATTTTTTTAATTAGTCTACTGCCGGGGTATATAGCCGGAATGACAATTTTTTATCTTTGTTGAGTGATAATCATTCCTATCAAACCATAATTTAACGAAAAATTCAGATTGTGTCTTGACATTTTGCGGTCCTATACAGTATTCATATCAAACCTTAAAATAAAACTATGAAAAAATTCCTCTTTCCATTCCTCTTGATTTCTGCTTTCACAAGCTTTGCTGCTACTGTGATCGAAGAGCAACCAGAAAAAATTTACTACAAAGAGGTTATCCTTGAAAATGGGCCGGTTACCATAACTATTACGGATGGTGTATCAACAGAAGCTTACATCAAGTTTAAACTGCGTGTTAAGAATAACACTGCCGACTATATTTTTATAAGTACGGATAACATTGTGTTAAAAGCGAATGGTAAAGAGTATAAAAACCTGGAGAGAGAATTGCTTATTGCACCAAACGATGAAGATTCACGTGTTATTGACATCAAAGGAGGTGATTTGCGCCTTGATAAATTCACCCTTGAGTTGAAGGGTTTTGCAAAAATTCAGGCAAGCAGTGGCGAAATCAAAGCTGAGAATTTTAAATTGCCTATCGTAAAGAATGACTTTACAGCGGGTCCCTTTAAAGTAATTCAGTTAAAATCTACAAAGAAAACCGATGATGTTGTAGTGAAGTTTAGTGTAGATTATAATGGGGATGACCTCGGTATCGTAGATCCGGGAAAGGTTTCACTACTCACTCCAAAGGGAACAGAATTTGCCAATATGGCTTCCAGAGGACAGCGCAAACCATCAGTGTTGAAGAGAGGTCAGAATGATACTTTTATTGTATTATGGAAGGATATCCCAGTTTCAAATGGTGATATGCAGAAAGTAGACATTGAAATTCTCTGGCATGATTGCTTTCGCAATTCGACTGCAGTTCCCTTTTCAGTAACTGATGCGGAGCTTGTGATGGATAAGATATTGACAGATGCAAAGAACAAAAAGTGAGAGTGTTTTTTTTGTTAAGGCTAACGGGAAAACTGATCAGCCTGCGATATGAAACTAATGGCTGATAAAAAGAAAGTGATTGTTGTGGGTGGCGGCTTTGCCGGAATTCAAATAATTCGGAAGCTGGATGAAAAGTTGTTTGATGTTTTACTTATTGATAAGCTTAACCACCATCAATTTCAGCCCTTGTTCTATCAGGTTGCAACTTCCCAAATTGAACCTTCAAGTATTTCTTTCCCTCTGCGTAATATTTTTAAGAAGAAGAAAAATGTTCAGGTAAGACTTGCTGAGGTGTTGAAAATAATTCCGGAGGAGAATAGGATTGAAACAAGTATTGGAGGGTTTGAATATGATTTTTTAATCATCGCGATAGGGTGTCAGACTAATTTTTACGGGAACAAAGCAATTGAGAAGCATTCGTTCACCTTAAAATCGACATACGATGCAATCACTATCCGAAATCATATTCTGCTAACTTTTGAAAAGATTATTTCAGCTTCTGAGGAGGAAAAGGCTGGCTTGTTGAATCTTGTTATTGTAGGTGCAGGTCCAACAGGAGTTGAACTTGCAGGTGCTTTTGCAGAGATTAGAAGAAATATTCTGCCAAAAGACTATCCCGGAATTGATTTTTCAAAATTTAAAATTGTTCTGATTGAAGGAAGTAAGAATACCTTGAATAATATGAGTGAGAAGTCAAAACAAGCTTCAGGGAAGTATCTTGAAAATATGGGTGTAGATCTGTTAATGGAAACTTTTGTAGAGAATTATGATGGAGATACTCTTATATTCAAGAATGGAGATAAAATAAAAACCAAAACCGTTATATGGACTGCAGGAGTTATCGCAAATTCTATTGACGGTATTCCTTCAGAAGCTGTGGTTGCAGGGAGAAGAATTAAAGTTAACAGAATCAATAAAGTCGAGAAGACGGAAAATATTTTTGCCATTGGAGATATTGCATACATGGAAACTTCGAAATACCGAAAGGCTCATCCACAGGTAGCAAACGTGGCGATAAATCAGGCAAAAAATCTGGCTAGTAATTTGAAGCGTTTAATAGAAGGGAAATCACTAAATGAGTTCGAATACAAAGACCGTGGATCAATGGCCACGATTGGAACGAATAAAGCAGTAGTGGACTTGCCTTTCATCCATTTCAAAGGCTACTTTGCCTGGATAATATGGATGTCTCTTCACCTGATGCTTATTCTTAGAATGAAAAACAAGCTTATTATTTTTATTAATTGGGCATGGGCATATATTACTAAAGATACTTC
>CAYHFJ010000156.1:0-8041 GCA_964355885.1 uncultured Flavobacteriales bacterium | reverse complement strand
ACGAAGCTATGGCAACATTCCGGCTCAGGAAAGATGTGGTTAGCAGAAGGCTTACGGAGCTCCGGGTCTGCCATGATGCATGTTCCGTTGAATCCTTACATTCGTTAACTATTTCAACGAATATGAACACAAAGAATTCTGACGATCTTCGATTTATGCGTGAAGCGTTGAAGGAAGCGGAGCGCGCATTGGCAATTGACGAGGTTCCGATCGGTGCCGTTATTGTTTGTCAAAATAGAATAATTGGACGGGGACATAATCTTACCGAGCAATTAAATGATGTTACGGCCCATGCCGAGATGCAGGCATTTACGGCTGCCGCGAATTTTCTTGGCGGAAAATACCTTAACGAATGTACTCTCTACGTAACACTTGAACCTTGTGTGATGTGTGCGGGTGCCAGTTACTGGACACAAATAGGACAAATAGTATACGGTGCAAGTGATGAGAAGAGAGGATTCTTAAAAATTTCTGACGGGATCCTTCATCCTAAAACAAAGCTTTCAGGAGGGATACTGGCAGAAGAATGTTCTGAACTTATAAAAGAATTTTTTAAGAAGAAACGTTGATACTTTTCAGGTTGACTGCGGCCAGATCACGGAGTGCCTGCTGAGTAAGTGGTTTATCTAATTGTCCGAAAACAAAGGGGAATTCTAATGCTTTTTGAAGTTGCTCAGGCTTTTGAAATACCGAAAGAATAATTATTCTGGATTTTTCCCGAATGAATTCAGGGAGTGATGTAAATTCCTCTATAAAATCATAACCACTTTTTCCCGGAAGGTGCATATCCAGAAAAATCCAATCAGGAGCCTCTTCAGCGTTTCGACATTCTTCAATGAGGTAATGAAGCCCTTCTTCCGCGGAACCTGCAACCATGACGCTTTTTGAAAAAAAGGTAATTTCTATCAGGCGACGATTCACGAGCACATCAATCTCGCTGTCATCAATGAGGAGTACCTGATTAAAAGAAAACTTTTGAGTATTCATATTTTAACAAAGGAGGCAAATTACACAGGCAAATGTAAGGATAATACTTTGGCTGTCAAGTTCTGATCTCCTGAAAAGCCATGTTTTACAGACCATTTGAAGCACCATGAGTAAAAAAATAACAGCAACCAATTTCCGGAAGGAGGATGTTCTTCTTTAATATTCAGACATTAATAGCATCAAGAACCGCTTTATTCAGCGGTTTATTCAGAAACTTGTAGACATTCTTATCCTGATTGGCCTTATTCAGATCTTTAAAACTTTCTGATGTGGAAAGCATCACTATTTTACTGTGAGTCCTCACTGAATCATGGAGTTTATGAAACTCTTCAAGGAAACCAAAACCGTCCATGTGTGGCATCATGATATCAAGAAAAATCACATCAGGAAGAGCGTCCGTATTATTCGCGATCCTCTTCAACTCTTCCAATGCGGACTGAGCAGATGCATGGATCAAAACTTTCTCGGCAAAATGTTCGCTCTCGATTAGTTTTTTATTGATGAAATTATCCAATTCATTATCATCAATTAACATGACAATCCGGTATTTGAAAGATGGGCTCATAGAAATTCTATTTGAGTGCAAAAATATAAATAAAGAATGAACCAGAAATTTAAATTATCAATCAAAAAAAATGCCGGCACAAGTCCGGCAATTCATTCAATGCACTATTTTAAGGACAAACCAATTTTAAGGCTTATCTCACAAGAGTAACAGAGGCATTTCTTGCGCTTTTTGCCAAGCCATACGCATATACCTGCACAACATAAGAGCCTTGTTCAGCCGGTTGGCCTGCATACAGGCCGTCCCATTGCTGTCTCGGGTTTGTTGTTTCAAATATTTTTTCACCCCAACGATTATAAATATAGAGATGAAAGTTTTTAATCCCTTCTCCTTTCACTCCGAATGTATCATTGATACCATCCCCATTAGGCGTGAAAGCATTCGGGATATAAATGTTTACAGGAGGAATCACTTCAGCATAATTTGAAGTACTGGTGATTTGATTGTTCCCATTCTTATAAGCGGTTACCTTGTAGATCTTGTTCTCAAGAACATCCTGTGCAGAGATTGAACAGACCCAAGTGAAAACGAGAATCAATAGAAATAAAAATTTTAGACTTGTGCCTTGCATGTTTGTGTGTGTCTTGTTGATTATATGCAAAGTAGTTCACCATGCGGCCTTAGGTATCCTGAAACGCATCAGGCTCTGACATTTGTAAGAATCTGAACTTTTAAGGAAAGCGATTGTTAAAAGCATTGAAAAAATTAAGTTAAGTGGACATTAAAAAAATAAAGCCATTGTTTGCAGCTTTTTTCACCGTAATTTTGTAACAGAAAATCTTAAAAAATCGATAGAATGCCATATCCTGAATACATCTGTACGCCCATGCGTCAGGAATTAACCGCTGCAGGTTTTGAAGAATTGAAAACCGTTGAAGAAGTGGACAATACAATTCCATCCAGTAAAGGAACCTTATTACTGGTACTCAATTCTGTTTGTGGTTGCGCGGCAGGGACTGCCCGTCCTGGAGTGAAACTTTCCCTCGCTGCTGAAAAGCGTCCTACTAAATTAACTACAGTTTTTGCCGGACAAGATCTTGAAGCAACAGCTGAGGCTCGAAAATTTACACTTCCTTATCCCCCATCTTCACCCTCCATCGCACTTTTCAAAGATGGAAAGCTGGTTCATTTCCTTGAGCGCCATAATATTGAAGGTCATTCGGCAGAAATGATCGCCGATAATCTGAAGGCGGCCTATGAGGAATTCTGCTGAACCTAATTAAAGAGGAACAGAACAGCGAAGGCGCGGATTTATTTTGATAAAACATGATTTTATTATAATAAATCTGCGATCAACCTTTATAATTTGCGTTATAACAAGCTTTTATCCTGAAAATATTCCGGATATTTTTTAGCTAAGGGTGCCTTCATTACCTGATAAACCTTTGCTTTCAAGGCTTCCATGTCATTTTCTGTCATTCCGACCGTTGGGATTGGATCATGGATGATCACATGCGATTTTCCGGGATGTCCTACTCTTTTTAGGAAATCATCCGGAAGTAAGACCCAATTATCTAAAAATGTAATGGGTACAACCGGAACCTGAGCTTGAATGGCCAATCTGAAGGGTCCATTTTTAAATCTGCCAATCCTTGGACCATTGTGATGAATCGTACCTTCAGGAAAAAGAGTAATACTTATCCCTTTTTCAATATCAGAAGCAGCCCTCAGGAAAGCCCTGTGTGAGTCCATTCTGCTCTTTCTGTCGACAGAAATGTTCATTTTATCAAAAAAACGACGAAAAAACGGTACTTTTCTAAGTTCCGCTTTACCCATAGTATGAAAGTACACAGGTATACTTATATATATGAGCATAATATCCAGATAAGAGGTATGATTAGGGCAAAAAACAAAGGCCTGACCCGGTTTAGGCTTGAAATCGCTTTCAATATTGTAAAAAATTAATGCAGGCCAAAGTATAAAATGAGCCCAAATTTTTTTTAGCTTAAATACCAAAGGAAACCACTCCTGCCTGAGCAGTAAAACTGCAAAAAATGGAAAAAAAACAAAGAAAGTAATAACCGCATTGATGAAATAGAAACTACGCCAAAGCCATAGAAAGGGAAACAGAAGATATTTAAAGATTTTCGTCACTTTTAGAATCGGACGGCGAATGTAATAAGTCCAAAAGGAAATTAGTCTGTTTTTTATAGAAGCTTTTGTAATTGATTGTTAATCATTGACTTAACTGGAGCCCCTTTTCCCTTGGGTTTATCTGTTAAAGAGCATGAGAATCCGGCAAATTGATTTAGAAAATAGCTAGAAAAGATTGATTCGAAGGCTTTTATTTCTACCTTTGTCGCCCTTAAAATTTGGGAGGATTTTCATGACTACGCAAAAAGAGTTTGTGATTAATTTCGGGAATTTAGGAGAAGGCGAACATGAATTTGAATATCGCATTGATGATTCGTTCTTTCAGAAATTTGAAAATTCCCCCGTACATAAGGGAAACGTTGACGTTCTGGTTGTAGTAGAAAGGAAAGACAACATGCTGTTACTTGACTTCACGATGGAAGGTGAATTGATACTTTCATGCGATCGTTGTCTCGAAGACCTCGAACTGGAGCTGGAAAGTTTTAACGAACTGATCGTCAAGTTTGGTGATGTTAAACATGAAGAGGAAGTCGCGGATGATGTACTCATTCTTCCATCAAAGGAAAATGAGTTAGACATCTCTCGTTTCATCTACGAGTATATCACGCTTCTGATACCCATGCGTAATGTTCATGAGGATGAAAATGGCAATCCATCTTGTGATCCTCAGGTTCTGAAAGAATTAGGGAAGCATGGATTGAATCCTGAAGGCGAACACCCGACAGACCCTCGCTGGGATATATTGAAAAAAATAAATCTGAATTAAGTAGTACAGGCAGTAAAAAAATAAATTTAGAAAAGTAATAATACCTCCATAACATGCCAAATCCAAAACACCGACATTCGAAATCCCGTAGAGATAAAAGAAGAACACATTGGAAAGCAGAAGCACCAACGGTTGCAACTGATCCAACTACAGGTCAACCGCATTTATATCACCGCGCACACTGGTACGAGGGTAAATTGTACTATAAAGGTGTAGTGGTAATGGAAAAAAATGCCACTGCGTAAGAGTGATTAAAAAATTGACATGAAGCAGTTGACAAAATCGGAACACCGGTGGTCAGCTGCTTTTTATTATTCTGTTAATTTTATTTTGGTTATTTCAAGTTTCAAGGCATACCATGAGAATCGGTATTGATATTATGGGGGGAGATTTCGCTCCCGAACAAACAACTCTGGGGGCCATCGCCGCGTGGCGAGAAATCCCTTCGGATATCAAGCTTGTTCTTTTTGGAAACCGTGATCTGATACTTCCTTTTTTAAAACAGGAGGGCATTGCAGAAGATGCAATGGAGATAGTTCACACATCAGATGACATTTCCATGTCGGATCATCCGACAAAATCATTCCAGCAAAAAACCGGTTCCAGTATTGTATCAGGATTTCAATGGCTCAAAGAAGGCCGCATTGATTCTTTTGCATCAGCAGGAAATACCGGAGCGATGTTGGTTGGTTCGATGTTTACTGTAAAGGCAATTCCCGGAATTCTTCGTCCTGCCATTGCTTCTTTACTTCCCAAAGAAGATGGTGGATGGGGCCTCATTCTTGATGTTGGCGTCAATGCGGATTGCAAACCGGAAATACTCCAGCAGTTTGCCATACTTGGCTCTCTTTATGCAGAAAATCTTTTACACATTCCAAATCCGCGGATTGGATTAATGAGTATTGGGGAGGAAGAGGAGAAAGGAAATATTCTGGTAAAAGAAGCTCACCAGTTATTAAAAGAAAGTCGGGAAATAAACTTCATCGGAAATGTTGAAGGCCGGGATCTCTTTAATAATACGGCAGATGTAATCGTGTGTGATGGGTTTACAGGCAACGTTATATTGAAACTGGCCGAATCATTTTATTCCATGATGGTGAAGAGGGGGATAAAAGATGCCTACTTTGATCGCTTTAACTATGAAGATTATGGCGGGACTCCTATTCTGGGGATCAACTCAGCGGTGATCATCGCACACGGTATAAGTAAAGCCAAAGCGATAAAAAACATGATTCTTCTCAGCCGGGAAGTCTGCGATGCCAGCTTAAGCGTAAAAATCGCAAAGGCATTCAGCAATGAAATTGTTTCCTGATTTATCAGAAATTATCTTCCCATGTCTTTGCGTCTTTTTGTCTCCCGCACAATACAGACAATTATGAATTCCAGATTAATCGTTTAACTTCGCTTTTCAATTCTTAAAGAATGTCAAAGATAACAGCCGCAATAACTGCCGTAGGCGGATATGTTCCCGAATTCGTGTTGAGCAACAGTGACCTTGAAAAAATGGTTGACACGAATGACGAGTGGATCACTACCCGTACCGGAGTTAAGGAACGCCGGATTTTAAAGGGTGCGGGAAAAGGGACTTCAGATCTCGCCGCACCTGCCGTATTAGATCTTTGTAAAAAGCGTGGTATTGATCCTTTAGAGATCGAGTTATTGATTTGTGCCACGACTACTCCTGATTATGTATTTCCAGCAACGGCAAATATTATCACTGATAAAGTAGGTGCCAAAAATGCTTTTGGATTCGACATCTCCGCAGCCTGTTCCGGTTTTCTTTTTGCACTTGTTACAGGATCAAAATATATTGAATCCGGACAATATAAAAAAGTCGTTGTAGTTGGCGCCGATAAAATGTCAAGCATCGTTGACTACACGGACCGCACTACCTGTGTTCTTTTTGGAGATGGAGCCGGCGCTGTATTACTCGAACCCAATACAGATGGTTTGGGAATTCTTGACTCTATTTTAAAAAGTGACGGTTCCGGAATGAAATACCTGCATCAGAAAGCCGGCGGATCTGTGAACCCTCCTTCTCATAAAACCGTTGACGCGAAAGAGCATTTTGTATTTCAGGAAGGCCAACCAGTTTTCAAAGCAGCTGTGAAAGGCATGGCTCAGGTTGCTGCCGATATTATGGAACGAAACAATCTTAAAGCTGATGATATTGCCTGGCTCGTTCCACATCAGGCAAACAAACGAATCATTGATGCCACCTCGAATCGAATGGGTCTTGATGACAACAAAGTCATGCTTAACATTCAGAAATACGGTAACACAACCAGTGGAACCATCCCTCTTTGTTTATGGGATTGGGAAAAGAAATTGAAGAAAGGCGACAACCTGATCCTTGCCGCTTTTGGCGGGGGGTTTACCTGGGGTAGTATCTGGGTAAAATGGGCGTACTGAGTTTTTCTGTTCTCCACCACTGTCGGTGACAATTTCTTTTTGGCAAAACAGATTCCTTATGAGGCAGATTGAGCGGATCTTTGCAGGTTAATAAATGCAGGCTTGTTTCGGGATTTCACAAGCAATATTTCACACACAATAACTTATTTTTCTGTTTTTTCGAGTACATATTAGCATAAAATCAACTTGTTTGTTGTCCGGTTCCCATAATTAATTGTAAGAAAACAAGTACTATTAGAAAAACTGATATCCTTCTATCTCAGTTTAATCTAAGACAAACTGAAATCTAAATTAAATGAAAACTAACAACAAGTGGATTATAATGATCCTTCTTTCACTGTTCGGTGGAAACATCGCCATGGCACAGATGGATAATCTGGCTAACCTAAGTCCTGAATGGATGCGTACCGGAGCACGAAATGCGTCAACAGACGCTACCGATGCTGTTGTTTACAATCCGGCTGGAATAACAAAACTTTCAAACGGATTCCACATCAACTTTGGAAATCAAAGTCTGTTCCGTAATCCTTCCCATAGTTACGATCTGGGTATCGGACAAGGGCCGAGAAATTTTTCCCAGGATGGTTCTGATCCATTCATCCCAAATCTTTATGCCGCTTTCAAGAAAAACAAATGGGCGGTATTTACAGGAGTATATATTTCAGGGGGTGGAGGAACACTTAACTACCCAACAGGTTCGATCACAACTGATCTCATCGGACTGCAGGCCTTGATGTCTAGCGGTGGAGCTTATGCCGAAACAAAAGATGCAAGACTGAACGCAAGTTCAATGTATCTAACTACCACCATAGGTGCAACTATTCAAATGAGTAAAAACATTGCGTTCTCCACAGCTATCAAATACATCAGTGCCAAGAATACTGCCGATGCGGGGATGACCCTCACCACGTCTCCATTTGATTTAGACGATATGCCATTGGTACTTGAAACAGAAGAGAATGCCAGCGGAATGGGTTTTACCCTCAGCTTGAATATAGATGCAACAGAAAAACTAAACATCTCTACCAGATATGAATCCCAGGTTAATCTTGATTTCGAAACAAAACAAATCAAGGATGATTTTGGTGCCACTGTTAACGGACAAATGAATCGTCGTGATCTACCGGGAGTTTTGGCTTTTGGAGCAGGCTATAATTTCTCAGATAAATTCCGCGCATTTGCTGATTACAATTATTACTTTCAGTCAAAAGCTGATT